>JAJFGM010000001.1 GCA_021776145.1 Kiloniellaceae bacterium
ATCAAGACGACCTGACAGGCCGTGGGATCAAGGCGGCCTGACAGGCCGTGACCAAGAACGCGGACCGGCGCTAAGGCGCCGCGCTGGCAAAAAACTCCCACTGCCACTGCAGCTCTTCGTCGGTCAGGGGGTAGTCGAGACCCTCGCGCGCGTTAAGAATGTTTCCCGGCGGAATACCTCCGAGTTGGCGCTGCAGTTGGATCGCCATGCGCATCGTCATCCCGGCTTTCCACGCCAGCGAGGTGATGCCTTTGGCCGAACGGGACTCCAGGATGCGTATCACGGTTTGCGTATCCGAGCCGGCGAGCAACGCCAGGGCATGGCGTACAAAACCGCGTTCTCCGGCGACCAGGGCCTCGTGGATATCGTCCTCGCCGAGCTCGCCGGACTTGTGGAGGCGTTCGACTGTCTCGGCCGCGTTTTGATCGCGCTTTTCGACTTCCTGCGCCCGGCGGTGGACTTCGGCTTCAACGATCTGGGCGGTTTCCTCGTCGAGCATCCCGCGCAATTCCAAGCGGGTCAGAAGGGTATCGGTCACGAAAGAGGCGAGTTCCCGCACCGATTTAAGTGAAAGACCGGGTCGGTCGACCAGCGGCTTGTGCCAGTTGATCTCTTGCGGGGCCCGGTCGACGAGTTGGTCGAGGGTGTCCTCGCGGATCTGTGCCGAATTGTTCGACAGCAGTGCGGCCACTATATCGCGCTCGTCGCGGTCGACGATAGCATCGCAGATATCGGGACTGAGTTCCTCGCGTTGTGAAATCGCCAGGAGCCTGCCGCTGGTGCAGCCTTCCTCGATGATCGCCATGAGGTCGGCATCGCAGAGCAACGGCGAGAATTCGAGAATCGGACAGGCGACTACATCTTCTTCGTCACGGGCCAGGGTCTGAATCACCGCGACCGGTGCGTTGGCGACCGACTTCAAGGTATCGGCGAGGATCTCCCGAACCCGCACGGCCTGGTCTCTGGCCAGGGCCTCCAAGGTCTTCACGACATAAAGTTGCGCCTTGTCGCGAGTCTGCGGATCGAAATCCGGCCGCAGCTGGGAGACTTTGGCGGCAAGCCCCTGGCGCACCCCTTCGTCGTCGTCGGAAGCCAGCAAGAGATCCGCCTGGGCCGGCGTGTCGCTGTTGGCGGCGATTTCGCGGCGAACCTCCGGCGACTGGTCCTCGGCCAGGAAATACAGCACTTCGCGGCGAATGTTGGGCCGACGTGCCAAGTCGGCGCGCACCACGACATTCGGATCGCGGGCCAACTGCTTGGCATCTTCATAGGAGATAACGTTGTCGTCGGTGTCTTGCCCGCGTGCCACGCCCTGCGTCATTTTCGACCAACCTGGAAAGCGGGGGCGATCATCGTACCATCCTTACCGCTACGCTTGACCACGTACATCGCTTCATCCGCCCGTCGCAGCAGAGACTCCAGTTCCTCGCCCGAGCCTGCTTCGTAGACCGCGACGCCAATCGAAAGACCCAGGGGGTTTTCATCGCCGCCGGAGTACTTTTCCAGTTGTCGGCCCGCCTGCAACAGGAGCTCTGCCTTTTGCAGCGCCGCCTCGGCATCAACGCCGTCGATGAAGATCGCGAACTCATCGCCACCGAATCGCGCCATCATGTCCTTCTGACGCGTATATTCCTTGAGGATACGCGCCAAGTGCATGAGCGCCGAGTCGCCGGTTTGGTGGCCATGCACGTCATTGACGCACTTGAAATTGTCGAGGTCGACAAAAAACAGGGCGCCGCCTCGGCCGCGGCCAGAGGCGCGGTGAAAACGCCGCTGCAGGTTTTCCTCGAAACCGCGGCGATTGAGCAACCCCGTCAACGAATCGGTTGTAGAGAGACGCTCAAGTTCAGACTGCCGGCTCAGTTGCTGCAGGGCCACCCCGACCTGTGTCGCTACTTCCGACAGGAACTTCCGGTCCTCGTTGCCCCAATCATCGGCCGTGCCGGCCCGCCAAAGCACCACCATGCCATTGCGCGCGTCTCCGGAGTTTGTGGCGTGCGCCAGTACCCGGCCCGATTCTGTTGTGAACTCAAACTCGCCAACGCCGCCATCCAGGCTGCGGATGACGCGGTCGCACAACGCCTTGGGAGGTTCCTTGCCGGAGTGGATCCGCAATTCCATCTCGCCGCCATCCGCAACCCTGTAAACCATGGCCCCGGAGACCGAGAGTGCCGGTAAAAGAGCGTCCGCAGCGGCTTCGAGCATACGGGTCGGCTCCAATTCGTCGCGCACGATGCTCAGCACATAAGACAGCAGGCGCTCCCGGGTCTGTGCCCCGGCCGTGGCAGTCTCGCGATTGCGCTGTTCGGTGATATCCCAGCACAGGCCGCGGGCGCCGACCCAGCGCCCATCGGCATCGCAGAGCGGAAGGGCGGTAACGCTGAGACAAATCAGGTCGCCGTCCGCATGTCTGGCCCATAACTCGGTCTTTTCCAGAACCTCGCGGGTTGTGAAGGGTCCTCGCGTCCGTTCCGAGGGTTCGACGAGGAGAATGTCCGCCGTTTCGCCCAGCAGCTCCGCCGCTTCACGGCCGAGCAGCGTGTCGCTGGAGAAATAGATGAACTCGCCCTGGGCGTTGGTTTCCCACGCGAAATCGCAGGCTGCCTCGACGAGATCCTTGAAGCGTTGACGCGACTCGATCAGCGCCGACCGCAGGCTGCGCTCGAGCGTGATGTCACGGCCAAGCAGCAGCGCCGCCGTGCCGTCACCCCACGGCAACACCACGACATCGAATGCCCGCAGGGTGGATTCGCCGTTGTCGGCGCGAGGCGTGAACAGCGGATTGATTTGCGCGGCTTTGCCGCTGAGCGCCGAGGTGACGGCGGCACGCAGATCGGGAAAGGCGCCGGACCGCAACATGCCGCCGATGTCCTCTGCCCGGTCATTGGTCGCCAGAACAATGCCGTTGTGGCCGGCGATCAGAACCGCGCCTGGAAATCCGTCAAAAGGCCCGCCCGCGCCAAAGAGATCGAGTCCGACGTCCTCACCGACGACGCGCTCGTACTCTTGCTTTTCCTCTTCTGCCACGCCTGATTGCGTCATGGCACCTTGTCGCCCCTTTTCGATCCCAGCGCATTTGCCGCAAATCATGCAACATGGCGCGTTAACAGCCGCTTAAGTAGGCGTTGAAGAGGCATGCGCGACTCGCACCTCCGCGGGGTGGCCGCAACCACGCAAGATCAGCAAAAAACCGCTTTTTTCTGTGGCATTTTGGCGATGATGCACCTAACTCTTGAGTCTACCATTGGCAGCCACGAGAAGGCGCCGGGCAGCTTCGCGAAGCGCGCCAACCTTGCATTGGATCAATGAGGCCGCTGCAGGAAAGAGTTAAGGAACGGTTTCCAGCGGTGACAAGCAGGCCCACGGCGCCACAGAATACCAACACAAAGCTGCATAACCCCATCTTAAGGAGCCAATCGATGACCGACAGCGCACAACGTGCCACCCTGGTGTTGGAGCACGTTGACAATGACCCCGACGAGAACGCCAGCAACGCGCTGTTGAGCGGCGACAGCTGGTCCGTCGTAGCCTATCTGATTATGGACTCCGGGCGTCGTCAGCGCATAACCATGTGCCGCTTCGCGACCCGCAAGGAGGCCGCCAACGCCATGGCGGACTATTGGGCCAACCTGACCAAACGCGCGGCGGTCAAGTCTGCTTGAGGACATCATGACCCTGCGCGCGCCCGGCGGGGTTTGCCTCGCTCGCCCTTGGATCGGCCCATGCTCGATGTGATCCTGCACCACTATCCGCAGTCTCCGGTGTCGGAGAAGGTCCGCATTGCATTTGGCATGAAAGACCTGGCCTGGCACTCCGTCGAAATTCCGCGCCTCCCCCCTAAACCGGACCTGATGCCGTTGACGGGCGGCTATCGCATGACCCCGGTGATGCAGGTCGGCGCCGATGTATTCTGCGACAGCCTTTGTATCTAGCGTACGATCGAGCGCCTGGCTCCTGAGCCGCCGCTTCTGCCCAAGGACGGCGGCGGGCTGGCATGGAGTATTGGCCGCTGGACCGACAGCGCCTTGTTCAAAGCCGTGATCGCGCTGGTATTTGGCGATACTGCCGACAGCATGCCGGCAAAATTCGCCGCCGACCGCGGCGCGCTCTACTTCGGTCAGGATTTTGATCTCGCGGACCTGAAAGCACGGCTGCCCGAGACGCTCGCCGGTGTCCGCGCCCAACTCGCCTGGATCGAAGAGAACCTGATTGACGGCCGCACATTCTTGTTCGGGGCGCGGCCGACCCTGCCCGACGTCCACTGTTACTATCTGATCTGGTTCATTCGGGGACGCTATTCCGCCGGCCCGGCCCTGCTCGCGCAGTTCCCGCGGCTACTTGCCTGGGAAGCAAGGGTTGCCGCCATCGGACATGGCTCGGTGCAAGAGATGAGTCCCGAGCAGGCACTTGCGGTGGCCCTGGATAGCACGCCCGCACCGACTATTGGGATCGACGTGGCCGATCCCCAAGGGTTCTCAGCCGAGGATCCGGTGGAAGTGACGCCCGAAGGCGGCGGCCCGGCCGTGGCCGGCACGCTTCATGGGCTGGACGCGCAGGAAGTCGTTGTCCTGCGCCACGCCCCGCAGGTCGGGCCCGTGGCTGTGCACTTTCCCAGGGTCGGCTTCCGCGTCCGCCGCACCTGAACCGCCTGCGCCCTAACCGCAATCGAAAGCTCAATCGGGGAGCTTGCAGGTCCCGTCTTCGAGAATCTCGAAAAAGGGATTCCAGGCAATTTCCCAAAGGTAGCCGTCAGGGTCCTTGAAGTAGCCGGAATAGCCGCCCCAGAAGACATCGCATGCCTCTTTGACGATGGTGGCGCCCGCTTCCTTGGCGGCTGCCAGGACCGCATCGACGTCGTTCTTGCCGCGCGGGTTGTGGGCCATGGTGATACCACCAAAGCCCTCGGCCCGCGCCATGCCAACCTCTTCGACCAGAGCGGCCCCGCTGTAAAGCGCGAAAATCAGGCTGCCGACCTGAAAAAAAACGACCTGGTCGTTGCTGACCGAGTCCGCGGCGCTCCACCCGAGCTGCTCATAAAAGGCTCGGCTGCGTGGTAGATCCTCGACAACCAAAGTGACAATGCTGAGTCGCTGTTCCATGGTTATCCTCGTTGGCTCGGCGGTTGGTGAGGCGAGCCGGATCCTATCCGGGCCGATCCGAGTCGCCTATAGCCTCCGTCGGCGGCAGAATGGAACCACGGTAAAACAGCCGCTACAGCGTGTTTAGCCAGGTCCAGACCAACCGCTAGATGAAACGGCGGCCCGAGACGTTCTACTTATAATTGAATTGCCGGTCCGACGTTTTTATCCTGGCCCCGGTATTTCACGCCCGATAACGTGGGCGCGACGACGTGCGGCGTTCCGAGACACGGGCCGGATCGCAGCGGCAGGAAGGACGAAGGAAACTCATGCAGCCACCCCTAAGCGAGATCGACACCTGGATTTTCGATCTCGATAACACCCTCTATCCGGCCACGACGAACGTTTTCGAACAGGTCAACAGGCATATCGCAAGCTTCATCCAAGAGCTTCTGTCGCTCGAGGAAGAGCCCGCCCGGCAGCTTCAACGTCGCTACTTCAAGGAGTACGGCTCCAGCCTGCGCGGATTGATGGTCAATCATGGGGTCGAACCCAATGCCTATCTCAATCACGTCCACGCCATCGACCTCGGCGCCTTGGAGCCGGCCCCGCGTTTGGATCAGGCCCTCGGTCGTCTGCCCGGCCGCAAGCTGATCTTCACCAGTGCCTCGACAAAGCACGCCCGGCGCGTCACCGATCGTCTCGGCGTCAGCGGGCATTTCGAGGCGATTTACGACATCCACGCCGCCGACTACCGGCCCAAGCCGCACCGCGAGACCTATGAAAACATGGTGGCGACATTTGAGGTCGAGCCAACACGGGCCGCATTTTTTGAAGATATCGCGCGCA
Organism: Kiloniellaceae bacterium; assembly: GCA_021776145.1. GTDB lineage: Bacteria > Pseudomonadota > Alphaproteobacteria > Kiloniellales > Kiloniellaceae > JAJFGM01. The sequence goes on from JAJFGM010000001.1 coordinate 5,928, forward strand.
ACCTTGAACCGGCGGCCGATATGGGCATGACGACGGTCTGGGTCAAAAACGACAGTCCCTTCGCTCGCGAAGGCAGTGATGGCACCCATATCCACCACACCACCGACGATCTGATCGACTGGCTGGAGCGCCTTTAACAACCGCCTCGCACCCCCATTACAGGTGAATTTCATGTGATTCAGACCCAGAAATTCGGCCCCGAAATTGAGCCGAACTCCCGGGCCGTCACACTAGGCCGACGTTGACAGCGGCCTGGCCCTCGCGCATCTTCGCAGCCGCTTTTGTAGCCCCTCGGCGGGGCCTCACCTGAAATCCTGCAGCGAGACCACCCGATGAGCGCCACTGACCTGCAAACCACGATCGAGCGAGCCTGGGACGAACGCGAAGAGATCTCCCCGCGGACACGCGGCAAGGTCCGCGAGGCCGTCGAGACCGCCTTGAGCAACCTCGATAGCGGCAGCGCCCGCGTGGCCGAAAAATCGGCCGACGGCTGGCGGGTCAATCAGTGGCTCAAGATGGCCGTGCTCTTGTCGTTCCGCCTCAACGACATGGCACCGATCCAGGGCGGCCCGGGCCGCGATACGCCGTGGTGGGACAAGGTGCCGTCGAAGTTCGAGGGCTGGGGCGACAACATCTTCCGCGCCGCCGGATTCCGCGCCGTGCCGAACTGCATCGTTAGGCGGTCGGCTTTCATCGCGCCCGGGGTGGTCCTTATGCCGAGCTTCGTGAACGTCGGCGCCTACGTCGACAGCGGCACCATGGTAGATACCTGGGCGACGGTCGGATCCTGCGCACAGATCGGCAAAAACTGCCATATCTCGGGCGGCGCCGGAATCGGTGGCGTCTTGGAACCGCTGCAGGCCGGCCCGGTGATCATCGAGGATAACTGTTTCGTCGGCGCCCGCTCGGAAGTCGCCGAGGGTGTCCTCGTTGAGGAAGGCTCAGTGCTCTCCATGGGCGTCTACATCGGCGCCTCGACCAAAATCGTCGACCGAGCATCGGGCGAGATCCATCAGGGCCGCGTGCCGGCCTATTCCGTTGTCGTTCCCGGCACCCTGCCCGGCAAGCCGTTGCCCGACGGCAGCCCAGGCCCCGGACTCTACTGCGCCGTCATCGTCAAGCGCGTCGACGAGCAAACCCGCTCCAAGACCTCGATCAACGAGCTGTTGCGCGATTAGCGAAGAGCCGATCATGACCCTCGATGTCGTCGAAGCCGCACGCGACCTGATCCGCTGCCCCAGCGTCACCCCGATCGAAGGTGGTGCGCTGGACTACATGCAGGCGGTGTTGAGCGAACTCGGTTTCACCTGCCATCGCCTGCCCTTCTCCGAAAGCGGCACCGCCGACGTCGACAATCTTTATGCCCGCCTCGGCAACAGCGGCCCGAACTTTTGTTATGCCGGCCACACCGACGTGGTGCCGATCGGCGATGCCGCCGCCTGGAGTGTCGACCCCTTCGCCGGTGAGATCGTCGGTGACCGCCTGATCGGCCGCGGCGCCGTCGACATGAAGGGGTCCATCGCCGCATTCCTCGCGGCCCTGTCGGCGTTCCTGGCGGCGCGTGGCACCGACGGTTTCGACGGCTCGCTAAGTCTGTTGATCACCGGCGACGAGGAGTCCGTATCGATCAACGGCACCATCAAGGTCCTGCAATGGCTGAAGGCCCGCGGCGAGGCGCTCGACGCCTGCCTGGTCGGTGAACCCACCAGCAACGACGAGCTCGGCGACATGGTCAAGATCGGCCGCCGCGGCAGTCTCAACGGCAGCTTGACGGTGACCGGCGTGCAAGGTCACACCGCCTACCCACAGCTCGCCGACAACCCGTTGCACCATATGACGCGCATGCTGGCGCCACTTGTCGAGGAGTCACTCGACCAGGGCAGCGCGCACTTTCCGGCATCCAGTCTGCAGATCACCTCGATCGATGTCGGCAACCCGGCGACAAACATTATTCCGGCCAAGGGGTCCTGCCGGTTCAACGTGCGCTTCAACGACCATTTCGACAGCGCCGGCGTCGAGGCTTGGATCCGCGAGCGCCTCGACCGCGCCGGCGCCGACTATCGCCTCGACGTTCGGGTCTCGGGCGAATCCTTCCTCTGCCCGCCAGGGCTACTGAGCGACGTCGTTTCCGCCGCCATTGAGAAGGTGACCGGCCGACGCACAGAGCTCGGCACCACGGGCGGCACGTCCGATGCCCGATTCATCAAGGATCACTGCCCGGTAGCCGAGCTCGGCCTGTTGAACGCGACAGCGCACAAGGTCGACGAGCAGGTCCCGCTTGCCGACTTGCGCCAGCTTGCGGATATCTACAGAACCGTCCTTGACGGCTACTTCATGGCCTGATGCCAAGCCGTCAGGACATCGCGGTCGCGTTGTTCGGTGCCTGGCGGCTCTTGCGTTTCGACGCGCGCGGTGTCGAAGTCTTCGATAGCAGTATCGGAGGATTCTGGAAGTCCTTCTTCGCGGCCGTTCTCGTCGCGCCTTGCTATCTGATCCTGCTGTTGCTCGGCCCAGACGAGTCGCAGGCAGGATTTTTGCGCCAGGTGCTGGTCCACCTCATCGCCTACAGCATTGGCTGGTCCGCCTTGCCGCTGCTATCGCACTACATTTGCGAGGCACTCGACCGTCAAAGCGAATATCTGCGTTTTGTCGTCGCGCTCAACTGGAGCAAGGTGCTGCAGATCGCCATCTATCTGCCGCCAATGCTGCTGGCTTGGTTCGGGATCTTCGGCGGCAGTGGCGACCTGCTGCTCTTCGCGGCCAGTATCCTGATCCTGGTCTATCAGTGGTTCGTCATCAAGACAGCCTTGCGATTGCCGGGATTCGGCGCCGTCGCCTTCGTCATACTCGATCTCGTGATCGACGTCGTGATCCTCACCGTGTCACGGGCCATGCTTGCATGACGCAATAGATCGCCAGCGGCAATGTGCCGCCAACGGCAACGGTGACGGCAAGCGGCCAGGCAGTGCCGTCGTGAAAAACGCCTACGGCAAGCGCCCCCAAAGCGGCACCGAGCATCTCCAAGGTGCCGAGCAGCGCCGATGCCAGGCCGAGACCACCGGCTGGGCCGGAAAGGGCCAGGACCGGCGCCGTCGAGAATATGAAGGCCTGACCGAAGATGTAGACGCTCATCACCAGGCAGAGGTTGATCGGGCTTTGCAGACCGAGCCACAGCATGACCGGAAAGGACGCACCGCCAAGGCAGGCGAAAATCAAGCCGACCCGCAGGATGCCGGCAATGCCCCAACGCCCGGCGGCGCGGCTGGCGAAAAGACTGCCAAGGAAATAGGAAAAGACTACGAGGCCGTAGTAATAGCCGTAGACCTCGGTCGCCACGCCCATCTGGTCGATGAAGACAAAGGGCGCGTCCGTAATGAAGGCAAAGAGCGCGCCGAGGGTCACCGACATCAACAGCGCGTTTGTCATGTAGTTGCGGCGGCGCAGCAAGGCCGCCACCTCTGCTAGCAACCGCCGCCAGTACAGCGCCTTCGGATCGGGCGTCGTGGTTTCCGGCAAGATATGCCATATCGCCGCTAGGGTCAGTGCGATCAGTCCGGCGACCAGCCAGAAGTTGGCCCGCCAGCCCAGCCATACGTGCACGATGCCGCCGATCAAGGGACCGACGGCCGGCGCCAAGGCCACCACCATGCCGTAGATCGCCAGCACCTTGACGGCCTCGTCGTCGTCGTAGACCTCGCGAATGACGGCAAGCGCGATGACCGCTTCCGAGCAAGCCATGATGCCTTGGAACAACCGCCCGGCGATCAGCATGCCGATGCTCTGGGCCAAGCCACAAGCCAGGGTGAAGAAGAGGAAGCCGAACATGCCGAGCAACAGGACCGGCCGCCGGCCAAAACGGTCGGAGAGCGGCCCAAAGATCAATTGTGCGATTGCAAAGCCAAAGAGGTTGAGGCTCATCGTCAATTGAACCGTTTCGGCATCGCTGGAAAAATAAGCCGGCAAATGCGGCAAGCTGGGCGTGAATAGGTCGGTCGAGAGGATGCTGGTGGCGGTGGCGCAGATCAGTACCAGCGGCACCGCGAATGGCACCTTGGCGCCGAGGCCGACGACCAGGCGCGGCGGCGCCATCAGGGATAGCCGACGCCGGTGAGGTAGAGCCCGCAGGCCGGCGCGGTCGGTCCAGCCTGACGACGGTCCTTGGCGGCCAGGACATCTGCGATGGTCGCCGCCGTCCAGCGCCCCTCGCCGACCTGTTTCAGACTGCCGACAATGTTGCGCACTTGATGATAGAGGAACGAGCGGGCTTCGGCGACGATACGAACTTCATCGCCGCGGCGCGACACCTCGAGACGGTCGAGGGTCTTGAGCGGCGACTTCGCTTGACAGTCGGCGGCGCGGAAGGAACTGAAGTCGTGATGCCCCACCAGAACCAGTGCCGCCTGCTGCATGGCGTCCGCGTCGAGCGGCTTGGGCACGAACCAGGCACGCCCGCGATCCAGCGCCAGCGGCGCGCGGCGATTGACGATGCGATAGAGATAGTCGCGGCGTAGGGCCGAGAAGCGTGCGTGAAAGTCCACGTCGACGGCCGTGGCGGCGAGCACGGCAATGGCGGCCGGCTTGAGATGGTGATTGAGAGCATCGCGCAGGGTGTCGACGGACGTCTGCCTTTCCAAATCGAGGTGCGCCACCTGGCCCAGGGCGTGCACCCCGGCATCGGTCCGGCCGGCGACATGCAAGGTCGCGGTCTCACCGCAAAACCTCGTGACCGCCGCCTCGATGGCGGCTTGAACGCTCGGCCCATTGTCTTGGCGCTGCCAGCCGACGAAATCGCCACCGTCGTATTCGATCACCAGTTTGTAGCGCGTCATGCCAGCGTCGATCCGGGCGGGACGGGGTGACCGCGCAGATAGTCATCCGCCGACATCGGCGCCTTGCCGGCGCGCTGCAGCCGCAGCAGCCGCAAACTGCCTTCTCCGCAGGCCACGGTGAGGCGGTCGTCGAGCACTTGCCCGGCGGGTCCGCTCTGGTCCAGAACCTGCGCTGCCAAAATCTTCAGGCGCTGTCCTTCGCATTCGCTCCAGGCCCCCGGCCACGGCGTCAGACCACGCACCTGCCGCGCCAGTTGCACCGCCGGCAGACTCCAGTCGAGCCGACCCTCGGACTTGTCGAGTTTTGCCGCATAGGTCGCGCCCTCATTGGATTGTGGCTGCGCCGTCAAACGGCCTTCGTTGACGCCCATCAGGGCCTCGACGATCAACTCGGCACCCAGCGCCGCAAGTTCATCGTGCAGCACCGCCGCGGTCATCCCGGCGGCAAGTGGCAGGGCGCGCGACAGCACCACCGGGCCGGTGTCGAGCCCTTCGTCCATCTGCATGATCGAGATGCCGCTTTCGGCATCACCGGCCAGGATGGCCCGCTGTATTGGCGCCGCACCGCGCCAGCGCGGCAGTAGGGAGGCGTGGACATTGAAGCAGCCCAGGCGTGGCGCCGCGAGCACCGCCTTGGGCAGGATAAGGCCATAGGCGACGACGACCGCCGCGTCGAGTCGCAAGTCCGCGAAGACGGCTTGTGTCTCGGGATCCTTGAGGCTGACCGGATAGCGGACCGTCAAGTCGCGCGCCGTGGCCCAGGCCTGGACCGGCGATGGCCGTTCGCGATGGCCGCGCCCGGCTGGGCGTGGCGGTTGGCTGTAGACCGCGGCAATCTCGTGTCCGGCGGCATGCAGCGCCGCCAGGCAGGGCACGGCGAAATCCGGCGTACCCATGAATGCCAAACGCAAGCGGGGCATGATCGGCAATTCCCCGGTTCAGGCGGTTGCGTAGCGGGCCAGGGATTTGTCGGACTTCTTGGCCTTTAGGAGTTTGCGCAGGATCATATTGCGTTTCAGGGCGCTCATATGATCGACGAAGAGTAGCCCATCGAGATGATCCATTTCGTGCTGAATGCAGGTCGCCAATAGGCCGTCGGCTTCGAGTTCGCGAATTTCGTTCTCCCGATCCAGATAGCGCACGCGGATTTCCGCCGGCCGCACCACGTCACCGAAATAATCGGGCAGGGAAAGACAGCCCTCTTCATGGCTGTTGTCGTGATCCGAGACCCAAATCAACTCCGGATTGGCCATGCCGAAGGGCGCCGGCGGTTCATCCTCCCGGGCCGCGTCGACGACGATGAGCCGCTTCAACACGCCAACCTGTGGCGCCGCCAGGCCGACGCCCGGAGCGGCGTACATGGTCTCCAACATATCGTCCATCAGCCGGCGCACTTCGGCGTCCATCGTCTCGACGGCCTTGCAGACCTTTTTCAGGGCCGGATCCGGCGCAATAATGATGGGAAGCAGGGCCATGCAAGTCTCGGATTGTCGAAACTCTGGGGAAACGCCCCTAGAGCCGTTCAGTGTCGAGCGGATTCACGGGAGCAATTGGAACCGCAAAACGGTTCCAATTGCTCCCGACCCGCTCTAGGTATGGTGTTACGCCGCAAGCGTCAAGCCGTCGGGATTAGCCTATCCGAGAGTGTTTTCGTGGCTGTATCGCCGGCGCGGGCAGTTGCTCTAAAATCAGCCGAGGCGACCGGCTCGAATCGGCACCGCCGGTCAAATCTCGAGGAACCGCCGTCATGGAGTTGATGTTGATCCTGGCCGTCGTCGCCGGCTTGTTGCTGGGGGCAGGCGCCGTCGCGCTGCTGATGCGCGGCCGCGGCGCCAACGAAGTCGCCGCCAGCGCCGAACTTGGCGGTCGCCTCAGCCAACTGGCGGAAAGCCAAGCGGCGCAGCAAAGTCGCCTTGGCGAGCAGTTGCAGGCGCAGGAACGTGCCATTACCAAGGCCCTTGAAGATCGGCTCGGCGAGTTTTCCAAACGTGTCGGCGACCGTCTGCAAGAGAGCTCAGGCAAGAGCCAGGACGCTCTGACGGATCTGCGCGTACGCTTGGCGGTGATCGACAAGGCACAGCAAAATATAACCGCGCTGTCGACCCAGGTCGTCGGCTTGCAGGACATTCTTGCCAACAAACAGGCACGCGGCGCCTTCGGCGAAATCCAGCTGCGCGATATCGTCGAGTCCATCCTGCCCCCTTCGTCCTATGAGTTTCAGGCAACTCTCGGCAACGGCCGGCGCGCCGATTGCCTGCTAAGGCTGCCCAACCCACCGGGGGTTATCGCCATCGATGCCAAGTTCCCCTTGGAGAGCTACCAGGCGCTGCGCGATGCCCGCGACGAGGCGGCCCAGACCCTGGCCCAGCGCGCCTTTCGTACGGACGTGCGAAAACATGTGCAGGACATAGCCGCGCGCTACATCTTGCCGGGAGAAACGGCTGAATCGGCCCTGATGTTCCTACCTTCCGAGGCGGTCTATGCCGAACTGCACGCCAGCTTTCGCGATCTTGTCGAGGAGTCCTACCGAGCCCGCGTCTGGATCGTTTCGCCGACCACCCTCATGGCAACCCTGAACACCGTACGGGCCATCTTGAAAGACGTACGCATGCGCGAACAGGCCGGCGTCATTCAAGCCGAAGTCCACAAAATGTTGAAAGACGTCGTCCGCCTCGATGACCGTGTCGCCAAATTGCAAAGACACTTCGATCAAGCCGGCGCCGACATGCGGGAAATCCGCATTTCGACCGACAAGATTGGCAAGCGCGGCGAGAGAATCGGCGAACTCGAGCTGCAAGACGACAAGGACGACGACGATCTTTTGCCCACGGAATCGTCTATCACTAAAGAATTAATCTAAATAAGATTAATTGAAAAAATATCTAACTACATCTTTGAACATCTCTATTTCAGGCGCCAAATACGTTGATATTATTGAATTTTAATAAAATAACTTAAATATAGTTTATTATCCGAAATTCACTGCACTTCGTTTAGGGAGCTTGGCAAGCGTCGCAGCTGTCGCATCAGATCGGCGGCACGCTGCATGCCGGAAACCTCGACCGCGAGACCGCCGCGACGCAAGGCACGCGCGGTCCAACTGTTGCAGGTGTTGAAGAGATGAAACTCGCCGTTGGCGGGATAAAAGCGGCTGAAGCTATAGAGCCCGGGAGCCAACGAGGCGACGCGTTTGGCGCCACCGCGTTTGAACTCTGCGTCGAGAAAATCGGCGAGTTCCCTGAACCCGTCTTCTGAAAGCGTCAGATCGATGATCTCTTCTGCCAAGAAGACAACACGCGGCGGACGCCGCAAACCGGTCAGATGCAAGACCGCCGGTGTCGGTCGCAAGGCGGCGCGCAGGGTCGTCCCGAGCCCTGGGTCGGGGTCGGGAAAATACGCGGCGTCGCCCCAACCAAAGCCCAGAAAAAGGGCATCTGGAAAGTCCGCCGCCTCGGGGACGAGGCCCGGCGGCAGATCCGCCCGACGGACAACGACCGAAGAGTGCCAACCGTTGCTGGCAACCCAGATTACAACTGTCCCGCCGGTGAGCGCGGCCTCTGTGGCCGGCCCCACAGTCGCCGCCCGGCAGGCGGCAATCAATAGCCCCAGCAAGACGAACAGCATGTAAGCCATCCGTCGCGCCCCCTTGGAAGCCCCAGATGCGCCTCTCAAGGCCGAGAACTTGCTCCCGTGGCCGAGGCTGCCCCGCGATCGAGCGTTTCGCGCAAAACATGGGCAAGTTCACGACGCTGGAAAGGTTTGTCGATGAGCGGCGTATCACGGCCAATGCCGCCGGCCGCTTCCGACGTGTAACCGGACATGAAGACCACTTTCAAGTTGGGATAGTGCAGTCTGGCGTTTTCTATGAATTCGGGCCCGCTGGTGCCACCGGGAAGAACAACGTCGGACAGCACCAGATCGGCCACCAGTCCGGCGGCCAGGACATCGCTTGCGTTGTCGGAGTCGGCCACGGCGACCGCGCGGTACTCCAGGCTTTCGAGCAGCTTGACGGTCAGCGTTCGCACGTCCGGATCGTCCTCGATCAGCAAAATCGTCTCGCCCTTGCCACGCGGCAGGATTTTCGCATCGACACCGCGACCCTTCTCGGCCGCCACTGCGCTGCGTGGCAGATAGAGCCGCACGGTCGTGCC
>JAJFGM010000002.1 GCA_021776145.1 Kiloniellaceae bacterium
GCCGGGGTTTCGAGCCACAGCATGCGCGTCGTCGGGCGCAACGCCGCGGCGACCTCCTCCAGGTCCGAAGTGTCGACCGGGCTGACCTCTATGCCCCAGCGCGGCAGTGAATCGCGGACCAGTTCGGCTGTGCCGACGTAATTGGTGTCGGAGATGACGAGGTGGTCGCCGGCGCTCAGGCGGCCGGCCAGCAGCGCGTGCGAGGCGGCCATGCCGGAAGCAAAGGCCTGCGCCGATTCACCGCCCTCGAGGGCCGCCAGTTTGTCTTCCAGCTGCTTGACCGTCGGGTTGGAGACGCGGGCGTAGACGAAGCCTTCGTAGGCGCCGCGGTTGTGCGCCGAAAATCCGGCAAAGGCATCCGGCGCGAAGGTCGACGACATGACCAGATTGGGCGACGAGGCGCGGGTGACCGGATCGATGCCTTCGCCAGCGTGCACCGCCGCGGTGCGCGGCCCCCAGACAGAGTTGCTGCGATCCCCGGATGCCATGTCTTGCTCTCCTTCACGGTTCTTCACCGCGATTGGTAGCAAGTCGTGTCGGCCTTGTCGCGGACTTCATTGTCGCGCGACAATCGGCGGCGGGATCAGCTTTCCTGTGGCGCCAGGGTTCCTGATTTGCCGGCCCGGTCGGCGGCGTCGATCTGTGCCTCGAAGGCCCGCAGGCGTTTGAAGACCGAGATCAGTTCGACGATCGTCGTCCAGCTGTACACCAGGTATTGGAACGAGCTCTCGACCTTGCCGAAGGCGCGAATGATCTGCTGCATGACGCCAAGAGTGATCGTGCCGGACAGGATCGTCGGGCCCATCGCCAGATAGGGGACCAGCGCGCCGAACTGCAGGTAGGACCACTTGGCGACGTCGAAGTACATGTAGTGAAAAAACAGCCGAAAGTAGTTCTTGCGCACATTGCCGAAGAGCTCGACCACCGATGGCGGATCGGCGCGCTCGGCATCATCCTCGCCAAGCACCAGTTCCTTGCGGTAGGCGGCCTCGACCTTCTGGTTCTGGAATTCCAGCCCCGGTAGTTTAATGCCGACGACGGCGAGGACGACGGTGCCGGCCAAGGCAAAGAGGATGGCGACGAAAACCAGCGAATGCTCGACTTCGCCGATCCAGGGCAATTCGGTGACGTGTTTCGACAGTGTCCAGAGGATCGGCAGAAAGGCGAAAAGCGTCATCACGCTGCGCATGAAGTTGACGCCCAAACCTTCCATGATGCGGGCAAAACGCATGGTGTCTTCCTGAACCCGCTGCGAGGCGCCCTCGATATGCCGCAGGTGATGCCAGTTCGACATATAGAAGTCGTTCATCGCCGTGCGCCAACGGAAGACGTAGTGCTTTATGAAGAATTCCAGGACGACGACAATGGCAACAAAAAGGGCGGCGATTTGGCCGAACGTCAGGAGTTGCGCCATATAGGCTTCGAAGGTGATGCTTCCCGGTTCCGCCAGGGCTTTCTGGATGAGATCGTAGAACTCGCCGAACCACTCGTTGATCCGGACGTCGAGTTGGACCTTGTACCAGGTGGTGTAGAGAATGATCGCCGAGCCGATGAGCGACCAATGGAACCATTTGCGGTTGGTGAAGAATGAGCGGAACAAGGCGAACTCCAGTTTCAGAAGTTGGGGCACAGGACCAAGGCGGGGCGCCGCGGTGCCGGGACCGCAGCGCGGTGTTGCAGGTGCGGGGTCCCAGGCAAGGCTGATATCAGCCAGCTAAGTAGTCCCGCCACCCCCGAGGACGCAAGGCACTGTGTCGGCAAAGCGGAACAACTCCGTTCAAGAGCGCGCGATTGTCGTCTCCACGAATTCGCCTTCGGGGCCGGCCTCGAGTCTCACAATACGCGGCTGTCAAAGGGGTTGGCGGGGCCGGTACGTTTCCAAGCCGTCGCTTGGGTCGGCCACTTGGTGCCTTCAACTTCGCGCAATTATGGTGAAGAGAATGTTAAGATCGTGGCGCCACAGCGACGGCGCTGGTTTCCTTGCGCCGCTTCACTGTGTCGCGCCTTACTCCGCGTCCTTTTTCCAGCGCGCCGCCGCGTCGTCGTCGCTGGCCCGTGCTTCCACCCACTTGGCGCCGCCCGGCATGTCTTCCAGTTTCCAGAACGGCGCCTGCGTCTTCAGCCAGTCGATGAGGAAGCGGCAAGCCTCGAACGCGGCGTCGCGATGGGCGCTGGCAGCCGCCACCAGAACGATGCGGTCGCCCGGCTCAAGGCGTCCGTAGCGGTGGATGACAAGGGTCGCCTCGAGCGGCCAGCGGGCTTGCGCCTCGGCGTCGATGCGGCTCAGCATCTTTTCGGTCATGCCCGGATAGTGCTCCAGGGTCATGGCCGAGACCGCTTCGCCGCTGGCGATGTCGCGCACCAGGCCGACAAAAAGTGCCAGGCCGCCGATCTGGTGATTGCCGGCGGTCAGCGCGGCGATTTCCGCGCCGGGGTCGAAGTCTTCCTGTTGAACGCGAATCATCTTTCTAGCCGTGGTCCAGCGCCTGCCGTCAGCCGCCGGTGACCGGCGGGAAGAGCGCGACCTCGTCATCCGGGCCGACCGGGTCGCCCGGCTTGGCATAGTCCTGATTGACCGCCACACGAATGCTGTCGAGGTCGGACAACGCGTCGGCGAAGCCGGGTCCGCGGCTCTGCATCCAAGTCAGCAGGCCAGCAACAGTGGTGATCTCGGAGGGTGGCGTGATCACTTCCTCGGCCAGGCCGATTTTGTTTCTGAGCCAGGCGAAATAAATGATCTTCATAGGATTACCTCGTTGTACGGCAGGAAGTCGACCATCGCGCCGCTCTCCAGGCTCGTCAAGTCTTCGGGCAACTCGACAAGGCCATCTGACTCGACCAGGGAGGCGAGGATGCCGGCACCCTGACGCGGGAATTTTTCGGCCTGCCAACCGCCCTTGCCGTCGGCGACGAGGCGCGCCCGCAGCCATTCCCGCCGGTCCTTCTTCTTTTTATGGTCGAAGGCGGCGCGCACTTTGTAGCGATGAGCCTCGAGATCGCTGCCGCCCATCATGCGATAGATCATCGGCCGCACGATGGTGAGGAAGGTCACCATTACGGCGACCGGGTTGCCCGGCAGGCCGACAAAGGGCACGCGCGCCACCTGTCCCAGGGCAATGGGCCGTCCGGGTTTGATGGCCAGCCGCCAGGCGTGCAGGGCTCCATGCGCCTCGACGGCGGCCTTGATGTGATCCTCCTCGCCGACCGAGACGCCGCCCGAAGTGACGATCAAGTCGTGATCTACGGCGGCCTGGGCCAGGGCCATCTGCATGGCCTGACGCTGGTCGCGGAGGATTCCGAGGTCGCTGACCTCGCAGCCGAGGCCGGCCAGCAATCCCTGGATGGTGTAACGGTTCGAATCGTAAATGCTGCCGGCGGGCAGCGGCTCGCCCGGTTCCACAAGCTCGTCGCCGGTGGAAAAGAGCGCCACCCGCAGCGGCTCCGAGACCGTCAGTTCGTGACGGCCGGCCGCCGCGGCCTGGCCCAGATCCTGAGGCCGCAGGCGCTGACCGGCCGCGAGGACGCGGTTGCCGGCGGCGAAGTTCTCACCGGCGTGTCGCCGATTGGCGCCGCGCGAAATACCTGGCGGTATGGTAACGATGCCGTCCTCGACTTGGCAGTCCTCCTGCATCATCACCGTATCCGGGCCGTTGGGCATGACGGCGCCGGTAAAGATTCGCACGGCATGGCCACGTTCCGCCAGCTCCGCCATGGGGTGCCCAGCCGCCGCCCGCCCCCGCAGTGGCAGACGCGTCTCGCCAAAGGGTTCGAGGTCGTCGAAATAAATCGCATAGCCGTCGACGGCGGAGTTGTCCTGCGGCGGCATGGCGACCCGCGCCATCACGTCTTCGACCAGGATTCGACCGAGCGCCTGGTTCAGCGCGACCTCTTCGCTTTCGGTGACACGCCCGACCTTTTCCGCCAACAACGCAAGCGCTTCGTCGACGCGCATTAGACGTCCGCCGTGCGCGAAGCAGTCGTCGCTCAGTTGCGCCATGCCAACAACTACTCCCGCCGCGCCGCGCCGCAGCGAAGGACGCAGTGCTCGATTATGAAATCGGCCATCGCCTCGGCGTCGTCGGGCTGGAAGGTCGGCAATGCGATCTCCGGCTGTGCCGTGGTACTGACCAGGGCCACGATATGCCCTTCCTGGCCACGCGGAAAGCCGTCTTCGGGCCGGCAAATCACGATGCTGTCCGCGGCGCCGGCCGCTTCGCCTTCGAGCAGCAGCAGATCGACCGCCGCCATCCTTTGCGTGACGGCTGCTGCGGTTGCGGTCTCCGCATCGTTTTCGTGCATCAGCGCCCAGCGCTTTTCCGAGGATATCATCACCTCGCTGGCACCGGCGGCGCGGTGTTCGAAGGAGTCTTTCCCGGGTTTGTCGAGATCGAATCCCTCGGGCGCGGACAAAAGGACCGCAACCCTGAGGCCGCGACGCGTCAGAGTTGAAACCAGTGCCAGGCAAAGCGCGATGCGGTTCTCGGCGGAGGCCCCGACTATGCCAAAACCCCTCGACGCAGCGGTTGGCGCCGCAACAACCGGCGACGCGTTCATTCCGCCGGTTTGTCCGTTGTCATGTGGCGCACGCCGCGGGCCAGATAATCGTAACCCGTGAACAGCGTCAGGCTCGCCGCCAGCCAAAGGCCCCAATCGCCGATGGCCTGCACCGGCAAGATCTTCGGGCCGGCGTCTCCGACGATGAGAAAGCCGAGGGCGAGCATCTGGATCACCGTCTTCCACTTCGCCAGCTTGCTGACCGGCATCGCAACCTTGATCTCCGCCAGATACTCGCGCAGACCCGACACCAAAATCTCGCGGCACAGAATGACGATGGCCGGAATGATCACCAGGCCGGCGATTTGCCGCGTCTCGACCAGCATGACGATGAGCGAGGCGACAAGCAGTTTATCGGCGATGGGATCGAGGAAACGGCCGATGGCCGAAATCTGGTTGGTGTTTCG
>JAJFGM010000011.1 GCA_021776145.1 Kiloniellaceae bacterium
GACCAGCAGAACGATGTCACCGCCGCCGATCTCAAGCTGGCCTTGCGCGAAGGCTATAGCTCGATCGAGCACGTCAAGCGCTACACCACCACCGGCATGGCCACCGACCAGGGCAAAACCGGCAACGTCAACGCCATCGGCATCGTCGCCGAGACCGTCGGCCGGCCGCTTCCCGAAGTCGGCGTGACCACATTCCGCCCGCCATACACACCGGTCAGTTTCGGCATTTTCGCCGGCCGCGATGTCGACGATCTGCTCGACCCAGCCCGCAAGACACCGATGCACTCCTGGCATGAGCGGGCCGGCGCCGCCTTCGAGGATGTCGGCCAGTGGAAACGCGCCTGGTATTACCCGCAGCCGGGCGAGGACATGCAGGCGGCGGTCAGCCGCGAGGTTGTCGCCGTGCGCCGCTCGCTCGGCGTGCTCGACGCCTCGACCCTCGGCAAGATCGACATTCAGGGACCGGACGCGGCGGAGTTCCTCAATCGTATCTACACCAACGCCTGGATGAAGCTCGACGTCGGCAAGTGCCGCTATGGCCTGATGCTCGGCGAAGACGGCATGGTGATGGACGACGGCGTCACCGCGCGGCTCGGCGAGCACCACTTCGTCATGACCACGACGACCGGCAACGCCGCCACCGTGCTGGGCCATATGGAAGACTATCTGCAGACCGAATGGCCGGAGTTGAAGGTCTTCCTGACCTCGGTCACCGAACAATTCGCGACGGTCACCCTATCGGGACCCAAGGCGCGCAGCCTGCTGGCCGAACTTACCGACATGGAGCTTTCGGCCAATGCCCTGCCACATATGGGCATCGCTCTCGGCGAGGTCGCCGGCTTCCCGGCGCGGGTTTTCCGCATCTCGTTCACCGGTGAAATGTCCTACGAGATCAACGTGCCCGCCTGTTACGGCTTGGCCCTGTGGCAGACGGTGATGATGGCCGGCGAGAAATTCGACATCACACCCTATGGCACCGAAGCCATGCACGTGCTGCGCGGCGAAAAGGGCTTCATCATCGTCGGCCAGGAGACCGACGGCTCGGTCACGCCGCTCGATCTCGGCATGGACTGGATCGTCTCGAAGCAAAAGGATTTCGTCGGCCGCCGCTCGCTCACGCGCGCCGACATGGCGGACCCCAACCGCAAGCAGTTGGTCGGACTGTTGACAGACGACCCCAATGTGGTGCTGCCGGAAGGCGCTCAACTCGTGCGCGAAGTGTTCGACAAACCACCGGTACCGATGATCGGTCACGTCACCTCGAGCTACTTGAGTCCAAACCTCGGACGATCCATCGCCATGGCTCTGGTCAAGGGCGGCCTTTCGATGCAGGGCGAGAGCATCTTCGCGCCGCTCGAGGGCGGCCGCACGGTGGCTTGCCGCATCGCCGAATCGCCGGTTTTCATCGACCCCCAGGGAGAACGGCTCAATGGCTGATCAGTATCTCAAACAGTCGGGCCTGGCACATCTGGCCTTGGAGAGTCGTTCGCAGTCCGGGCGCGGCGATGCCGGGGTCGCCATGGGTCAGACCCTGTTTCCAATCATCGTTAATCTGCGAGGCGACCCCAAGGACAAGGCTTTCCTCGCCGCCGCCGAAAGGACGCTGGGCACTGCCCTGCCCTTGACCCCCAATAGGACGGCGACAGCCGGACTGCTGACGATCATGTGGCTGGGGCCGGACGAATGGTGGGTTGTCGGACCGAGCGAGGCGACCGGTCTAGCCGAAACGCTGCGCCAGGCGACCGCCGGCCTGCACGCCGCCGTCACGGAAGTCGGCGACAGCCGGGTCTGCCTGCGCCTGACGGGACCGCGCGCTGGCGACGTCCTGGCCAAAGGCTGTCCGCTCGATCTGCACGAAGACAGCTTTGGCGGTCCCGGCGCCTGCGCTCAGTCGGTCGTCGCCAAATGCGGCGTGCTGCTGCATCAGGTCGCGCCGCCAAATAATGACGGGCCGGCCCTCGACGTCTACGCCCTGCGCTCCTTTTCCGGCTATCTCTGGGCCTGGCTCGAAGACGCGGCCCGCGAGTACCAGGTGGCGGTTGTGCTATGAGGCGCGCGCTCGCCAGTTTCGCCGCCGCCGTACTTCTATCTACGACGGCATTCGCCGTGGCCGCGGAGATCAAGCTGGGGGCCGATGAAATCGAAACCCTGTTGAGCGGCAACACGGCGCTCGGCGAATACGGCGGCAGCCCGACACGGCAATACTTCGACGCCGGCGGCCGCACCGACTACTTGCCCAAGGGCGGCAACGTCGACCGCGGACGCTGGAAGGCCGAGCGCGAAAAAGACCAGTACTGTTCCTGGTGGGAGCGCGGCGGCTGGAGCTGTTACGACGTGCTGAAAGACGGCGAGACCTATTACTGGGCGCAAGGCAGCGACTACCATTCGCCCTTCACCATGACGCCCGGGCGAAAGATGGAATTCTGAGCGGCGGCGCCACAGTCGCCTTTCGCCGCTTACGCCTCGCCGCCCAATACCTTCAGCAGATGCCTTCAGCAGGGGGCGGCTTGGTGCTAGTCTTGCACGTGGATGGGCAACGGCAGGAAAGGATCCGCGGTGAAAGCGACAAATCAAATCCTCTCCGGTTACGGGACCACCGTATTCGAGGTCATGTCGCGTCTGGCGATGGAGCACGACGCGATCAACTTGGGTCAGGGGTTCCCCGATGAGGACGGGCCGGAAGACCTGCGTCGACTGGCGGCGGAGGCGCTGTTGTCGGATGCCAACCAGTACCCGCCGATGCTCGGCCTGCCGGCACTGCGCCAGGCCGTCGCCGAACACAACAAGCGCTTCTACGGCTTGGAGGTCGACTGGCAAAGCGAGGTGATGGTGACGTCGG
>JAJFGM010000101.1 GCA_021776145.1 Kiloniellaceae bacterium
GCTATTCTTGAAGGAAGATATGTACCCGAGAGTGTTTTTGCAACGCGCCCAGCGGTTACAACGGCATGGCGCGCGCGCACCGCTTCGCGCCTTTGTGCTGGCCGCCCTGGCGTTTGTCGCGGCCTGCGAGAGCAGTACAAAGCCGGGAGTCGTCGGCACCGTAAAGGGTTTCGCCGGACTGGTCGCGGGCGACGAACCGCGCGCCGTGGTGGTCGGGCGCGATGTGATCGGCAACGGTGGGACGGCGATCGATGCCGCCATTGCGATGTCCTTTACCATGATGGTGACAATGCCGTCGCGTGTCGGCGTCGGCGGTGGTGGCGTTTGTGTCGTCTTCGATCCCGGCTACAAGGAGGACTCCCGGCCGGTCGGCGAGGTCTACGAGTTCTTGACTGGGCGGGTGCCGGCTGCCGGCCTGTCGCCGCGCACCGTACGTGCCATGGCGGCGTTGCATGCTTCGCGTGGCACGTTGCGTTGGGAAACGCTGTTAACGCCCGCCGAGAATCTGGCCCGCTTCGGACACCCCGTCAGCCGGGCCTTCGCCAGCGATATCGCCGGCGCCAACGTAACGATTTCGCGCGATGTCGAGTTATTGCGCTCGCTTGCGGCCCCGTCGGGGCGACTTGCGGTCGAGGGCGACAAGATCATCCAGTCGGAGCTATCGGGTGTAATCAGTGGCATTCGCCGACAGGGCGCCGGGTATTTTTACAGCGGCCCGTTCGCTGCCCGATTCGAAAGCGCGACGGCAAGCGTCGGTTTGTCGGTGACGCGTGCGGAATTGCGCGCCAGCCGGCCGAACATCGGACTCGCGGCGCAGATCCCGGTCGGCAGCTACTACGCCTATTTTCCGGCGCCACCGTCCGATGGCGGCGTGGTCTCGGGGCAGATTTGGCGGATTCTCGCCGAACAACAGGACTATGAAAGCCTCGAACCCGGCGCCCGCGACCATCTCTTGGTCGAGACGTCGATGCGGGCTTTCGCTGATCGCGGTGTGTGGTTGCCAACGGGAGTAGATGACGCCGAAGCCCTGTTTTCGGATGATCGCCTGGAAGCCATGATGCGCGGCTACGACCCGAGCCGCCACACCGTGGCATCGAGTTTTTCTCCGGGGCCCATTGAGACGCGGTCCGATCCCTATTCCGCCGGTTTTGCCGTGGCAGACCGCTGGGGCGGCGCGGTGGCCTGCAGCTTCACTCTCAATGGCCTCTTCGGCAGCGGCCGCATGGCGCCGGGGACCGGCGTTCTCCTGGCCAAGCCGCCGCAATTGGGCGCGGCCTCACTGACACCGGTGGTGATCGCCAACGATAACACCGGCGATCTGCGGTTCGCGGCGGTCAGCAGCGGCGGCCTGGCGGCGCCGCCGGCATTGGCCCGGGTCATGCTGGATACTGTCGCCGGCATACTCGACATGCCCCAGGCGGTGAGCCGGCCGCGCGTCGCGCACGTCGGCTTGCCCGATATTACTTGGTACGAGCCGGGGG
The DNA here is from genome assembly GCA_021776145.1 of Kiloniellaceae bacterium. Lineage (GTDB taxonomy): Bacteria > Pseudomonadota > Alphaproteobacteria > Kiloniellales > Kiloniellaceae > JAJFGM01. The sequence continues at coordinate 1,482 of JAJFGM010000101.1, forward strand.
TCGAGCGCGCCCGTCTCGACTATCTCCGGTCGCGTGGGCATCGGTTGGTCGAGGCTCCGGTAATCGGTGGCGTCAGCGGGTTTTATTGCCCCGAAGGTTTGCTCGACGGCAGCGACACCTGCACGGCCGCCAGCGATCCGCGCGGGCACGGCCTGGCGACCCGGGTGGAGTGAGGCGGCATGGCCCTCAAGGTCTCGAGGCGTGGCACGGTACCACCCTTTATCGTCATGGACGTCATGCGCGCCGCCAACGAGCGCGCCGCGCATGGTGAATCGGTGCTGCACATGGAGGTCGGACAGCCGGGCACGCCGGCACCGCGTCCGGTTCTTGAAGCCGCCCGCCAGGCGCTGGATCGCGACCTCATAGGATACACCGACGCGCACGGGCTGTTGGGCCTGCGCGCCCGCATCGCGCAGCACTACCAGGACTGGCACGGCTTAGTAGTCGATCCCGGCCGCATCATGGTGACGACCGGTTCATCCGGCGGGTTCCTGCTGTCTTTTATCGCGGCCTTCGAGTCCGGCGACCGGGTGGCGTTGGCGGCACCAGGTTATCCGGCCTACCGCAACATCCTGGCCGCTCTCGGCGTCGAGGCGGTGCTGTTGCCGGCCGGCCCCGATGAGCGGTTCCAACCGACACCGGCGTTGCTCGATGCCGTCGAAGGAAAGCTCGACGGCCTGATCCTGGCTTCGCCCTCCAATCCGACGGGCACCATGGTTGGCCGCGACGAATTGCAGGCTTTGGTCAAGCATTGCGCGACGCGCGACATTCGCTTGATCTCGGACGAAATCTATCATGGCATTGTTTTTGGCCCGGCGGCGGTCTCGGCGCTGGAACTGAGCGATCAAGCGGTCGTCATCAATTCCTTCTCTAAGTACTTTTCCATGACCGGCTGGCGCCTGGGTTGGATGGTGGTGCCCGAGGATCTTTTGCGGCCGCTCGAATGCCTTAGCCAGAACCTGTTCATTTCGGCGCCGACCTTGTCGCAACATGCCGGCGAGGCCGCCTTTGACTGCTATGAGGAACTCGACGCTTACGTCGCCGCCTACGCTCGCAATCGCGCCTTGCTGCTTGAGGAGCTCCCGAAAGCCGGGTTCGATCGTTTGGCGCCGGCGGACGGCGCGTTCTACCTCTATGCCGACGTCAGCCGGATGACCAACGACAGCGAGGACTTCTGTCGTCGCATGTTGGCCGAAACCGGGGTCGCCGCGACACCCGGCACCGACTTCGATCCGCAGCAGGGCAAGCGCTTCGTGCGGTTCTCCTTTGCCGGCCCGCGGGAAACCATGGCCGAGGCGGCACGGCGCCTGCGGGACTGGTCGAAGTAGGCGGCGGGCCGAGCAGACCTGACGTCGGTGGAACCGCAGAATCGGAACGCGGCCCGGTGCTATCTGGTACCGGGCCGCGTAAACATAATCAGTGCGACCGGCGGCGAGTTCACCCCAGGCGGTTCCACCAGCCGCGCCGTTTTGGTGCCGAATCCGGCGTCGA
>JAJFGM010000102.1 GCA_021776145.1 Kiloniellaceae bacterium
CCCAGCAGCTTCATAAAGTTCCGCTTGCGCCGAAAACGCCCTTTGAGATCCGCGACATAGGCCGCCTGTTCCGACGCGCAGCGCAAGGCCATCATATTCAGCTTGCGCAGTGTGCCGATGTCGAAGCGGGGGACGTCCCGACCTTTCATGAGTTTGGCAGAAGCAGCGACTCGGTGTCGATGAGGCGTAAAGCCTGCTCCAGCGTGACGACGGAATGGAGGCACCACCACTGTCCCGTGTGCCGATGCCACATCACGTCGAATCGTGTCTCATCGAGACACTCTTCCACATGGTCGAGTCGGGTGAAGGGAGAGTCGAACTCCTCGCCGAGGTTCTCTGGGAAGCCCGAGCGGTAACGCGTGATGAAGCTGTATTTTCGCCCTCGCCATTTGCCGAAGATATCAACGGGGTCGTTAAATTCGGTCGGTCGGGTCTCGGGCAAAACGCTATCATCCGCCTACTCCCACTCAATCGTCCCCGGCGGCTTGGACGTCACGTCGTAGACGACGCGGTTGATGCCGCGCGTCTCGTTGATGATGCGTGTGGCCACCTGCGACAGGAAGGCATGCTCGAAGGGGTAGCTGTCGGCGGTCATGCCGTCCGTCGAGGTCACCGCGCGCAGGCCGCAAACAAAGTCGTAGGTCCGCGCGTCGCCCATCACCCCGACCGTGCGCACCGGCAGCAGCACGGCAAAGGCCTGCCAGATGGCGTCGTAGAGGCCGGCCTTGCGGATCTCGTCGAGATAGATGGCATCGGCCTTGCGCAGGATGTCGGCTTTTTCGCGGGTCACCGCGCCGGGAATGCGGATTGCCAGGCCCGGCCCCGGGAAGGGGTGGCGGCCGACCAGGCTTTCCGGCAGACCGAGTTCGCGGACCTCGTCCTTGAAGAGTTCGCGCAGGGGTTCGACCAGTTTCATGCGCATGCGCGCGGGCAGGCCGCCGACGTTGTGGTGCGACTTGATGGTCACCGAGGGGCCACCGGTGAAGGAGACGGATTCGATGACGTCGGGGTAGAGCGTGCCCTGGGCCAGGAAGTCGGCGCCGCCGACCTGGCGCGCCTCTTCGTCGAAGACATCGATGAAGGTGGCGCCGATGATCTTGCGCTTGGCTTCCGGGTCGTCGACCCCCGCGAGCTTGCCGAGGAAAAGCTCGGCGGCATCGCGGTGCACCAACGGAATATTGTAGTGGCCACGGAACAGCTCGACCACCTCGCTGGCCTCGTCCTGGCGCAGCAGACCGTGGTCGACGAAAATACACGACAGCTGCTCGCCGACCGCTTCATGGATAAGCACCGCCGCGACCGAGGAATCGACCCCGCCCGAGAGGCCGCAGATGACCCGGCCATCGCCGACCTGGGCGCGGATCGCCGCCACCGCCTGATCGCGGAAGGCGGCCATGGTCCAATCGCCGTCGCAGCCGGCGACGCGGTGGGTGAAGTTGGCCAGCAGCTTGGCGCCGTCGGGCGTGTGCACGACCTCGGGATGGAAGAGGATGCCGTAAAAGCGCCGGCTATCGTCGGCGATCATGGCGAAGGGGGCGCCGTCGCTGACGCCCACCGCGCGGAAGCCGTCGGGCAGCCGCACCGGCCTGTCGCCGTGGCTCATCCATACCTGATGCCGCTCACCAGGTTGCCAGACCCCCTCGGTGAGCACGCAGTCGTCGGTCAACTCGACATAGGCGCGGCCGAATTCCTGATGCTCCGAGGTGCTGATCTCGCCGCCGAGTTGGGCGCAGAGGGTTTGAAAGCCGTAGCAGATACCGAGAATCGGCACGCCGAGATCGAATACCAAGTCGGGCGCGCGCGGCGTCTCGGCGGCGGTGACCGAAGCCGGGCCGCCGGAGAAGATCACCGCCTTGGGATCGAAGGCGCGGATCCGTTCGGGGTCGGCGTTGAAGGGGAAAATCTCGCAGTAGACACCGCTTTCGCGCACCCGCCGCGCGATCAGCTGAGTCACCTGTGAGCCGAAGTCGAGGATGAGAACGCGGTCTGTCATGGCGCGAAATTAGAGGCGCGGTTCGGCAGAGTCCAGCGTCGCGCAAGGGCAAGGAAAAGCGCGGCCAATCGCCGCCATACTAAGTCGCCGTGGCACAAACGGTGGCGCGACTCCAGCCCGTCGCATACTTCATGACCAGGCCGCCAGGCAGCCCCGCAGGTCGCCCCAGCCATAGGCCTGTTCCTTAAGCATGGTTCCGGCGAAGGCCTCACTGCGTTGTCCGACGGCGCGGCCGCCGAGGGTCTGATAAAAGAACCGCGAGGGATTCTCGGCCAGCACCCAGACCACGACGCCGCGCAGACCCTCGGTTACGGCGGTGTCGAAGGCGGCCGCCATGAGGCGCCGGCCAAGGCCGCGATTCTGCCAGTCGACGGCGACGTAAAGCGCGTAAACCTCGACCTCGAAGGCAAGTTTGGGAAACCGCGTCGGCCCGAAGGAGACGAAGCCGACGACACCGACATCGGCCTCCGCCACCACGACACGGTCCCTCGAAGCGCTCCCCTGGTCAGCCCCTTGGCCAGCCCCGTGGCCAACCCCGAGCCCGCTCCCGGGATCGCGGATGTGGCCTTTCCAGCGCTCGCTGTGCACCGCCGGGTTCATGTCGATCAGATAGGCATCGGGAATGATGCCGGCATAGGTGTCGCGCCAGGTCTCGACATGGACGGCCGCCACAGCCGCCGCGTCGACGCGACGCGCCGGACGCAAGATCACGCCGTCATTCATAGTCATCATTCAAATTCAGCATTCATGGCCGCTTCTTTCGCCTCGACCCGCTTCGCCGTCACAAACCGAAATAGGCCGTAAGTTTACGACATCTGGCGCTCGAGAACCGCAATGAAAAACCCGTCGGTGCCATGGCGTTGCGGGGTCAGGGCCAGGCCCAGTTCCGATTCGGATCCCGATTCGCGTACCGAATCCGGCACCGGACCGCCGATAGATTCGGCCCAGACGGCCTCGATCGGCAGTGGGCTAAAGGCCGGATGGCCGGCCAGGAAAGCCGTGATCTGCTTGCCATTCTCTTCGGCAAGCAGCGAACAGGTGACATAGACCAGGCGGCCGCCCGGCCTTACGAGCCCGGCGGCTTTTTCGAGGATAACGCGCTGTGCCGGCCGATAGCCCACGAGGTCCGACACGCCAAGGCGCCCGCGCGCGTC
>JAJFGM010000103.1 GCA_021776145.1 Kiloniellaceae bacterium
ACCCATCTGGCGCCGGATCCTCGTGCCAAATGACGTCAGCTTGGACATCCTGCATTCCGTTATCCAGGGCGCGATGCCATGGCAGGACTATCATTTGCATGAGTTCGAGATTGGCGAGGACAGGTTCGAGGCCCGCGACGAAAGTGACGACAGCTGGGATCCTGACGATGGCCGAAAGGACGAGAAGAGGTTTACTCTTGGAGAGCTGGTCAAGAAAGGCAGTCAGTTCACATACACTTACGATTTCGGCGATGGTTGGCGACACCTCGTCACTGTCGAGAAAGTTGGCAAAACAACCGGAAGACCAGATCAGGACTTTCCCGCCTGTGTTGCCGGAGAACGCGCGTGTCCGCCAGAGGACAGTGGGGGGCCCTACTCTTACGAAGAGTTTCTCGACGCACTGACCGACAAACACCACCCGGAACATCGTGATACAAAGCAATGGGCGGGCGCGTTCGAACCGGAAGTGTTCAGCGTGCAGCAAGCCAATGCAGCCGTCGGTGCGATGTTTGTTTGGGCAAAAGAGCGCCGCGATCGAAAGTGAAACCTGACTCTGGTTTGGCGCAGCTGCTTCGACATGAGCACAAAGCTCCAACTTTTCGATCCGAATGGCCGGGTGTCTTCTCAGCCCTTCGAGGGCATCCCCGCCCTGCTTTGCTGGTGAGCTTCAGAGCCGACAACCACCAATCTCTTTGAGAATGTGAAAATTTGTCCATCCTTGACGGACTATCTCACAGGTCTCCACAGAAACAAGTGGCGGTCTCTTTAAAAATATATCATTGTGTCGCTTATGAGCGGACAAGAACACGAAAAACTAAAGAACCTTCTTGAGGCTGTCCCCACGGGGTTCCTCGTGGACTCCGTCTGGCTTGAGCACCACGGGATAGGCCGGCGTTCGTCCTACGCTTATGTCCAACGCGGCTGGCTAGAACGCCTTGGCCGCGGCGTCTTCCGCCGCCCCGCACCAAGCAGCGCCACCACGAACACACTCGACTGGAAGACCTGCCTGCTCTCGCTCCAGCACATCATGCACTACCCTGTCCATATCGGCGGGGTGACGGCATTGAGCCTGCAAGGCTATGCGCACTATCTCTCCCTCGGAGACAAGAGCACGGTTTGGCTCTACGGCTCAAAAATCCCCAACTGGCTCGAAAAACTGCCGCTCAACGCCGAACTCCGCCCACGCAGCGTATCGCTGTTCTCCGATCCGGAGTTGGGTGTCGCTGACACACTAAATAATCTCAACGAGACAGCATCGTCCCTGCCATGGGACTGGAAACTGGTGATGTCCTCGCCGGAACGCGCGATCCTCGAAGCGCTGGACGAGTTGCCGAATCAAGAGAGCTTTCACAACCTCGACATGGCGTTCGAAAGCCTGACGACGTTGCGCCCGAGAACCCTCTCGGCGCTGCTCAGCAGTTGCAAGAAGATCAAGGTCAAACGCCTGTTCTTCGTGTTCGCCGACCGCCACGACCATGCCTGGCGCAAGCGACTCGATCCGGAAGAGTTCGACCTCGGCAGCGGCGACCGCGCATTGGTTAAAGGCGGCAAGATACATCCGCGCTACAGGATCATGGTGCCCGAAGAGTTTGTAAGAAAGGAACGTGGTCATGGCGCGTGAAGACTATGCCGCCCAAGTGGCCCTGCTCGTGCGCATACTGCCGTATGTCGCAAAGGAGGAGATATTTGCGCTGAAGGGCGGGACGGCCATCAACCTCTTCTATCGCGACCTTCCGCGCCTCTCGGTCGATATCGATCTGACCTATCTGCCAATCAAAGATCGCGCAGAAAGCCTCGCCGAGATCAACGACGCGATGGACCGGATTGCCGCCGCCATCGAAGGCGGCATCACCGGCGCCAAAGCGCAGCGCATTGCGGGCGGTGGCGGCGGCGCTACACGCGCGCTCGCACGTCTCGGCGCAGCGGAAATCAAGATCGAAACCTCCCCCGTCACCCGCGGCGTCGTGCATGCTCCGGAACAACGCGAAGTCTCGGAAGCCGTCGAGGAAGAGTTCGGATACGCGATGATGAACATCGTCTCCTTCGAGGATTTGTTCGGCGGTAAGCTACATGCGGCCATCGATCGCCAGCACCCGCGAGATCTCTACGACGTCAAGTTGCTCTATGAGAACGAAGGGTTTACCGACGAGTTGTTCCGCACCTTTCTGATCTACGTCGCGAGTTCACCACGCCCGCCGCACGAACTGCTGAACCCAAACCTGATCAATCTGGATCAGCCCTACGCGCGAGAATTCGAGGGCATGACGAAGAAAGCGGTCAACCTTACGGAATTGATCGCAACGCGCGACCGCCTGATCGGGGACATCCAATCCCGCATTGATGTGGACGCGAAGAGGTTTCTGAGAACCCTGCATGAAGGCGACCCCGACTTCGACGCGATCGACCGCCCTCAAGCGGCCGAGCTTCCGGCGGTCAGATGGAAGCTAATCAACGTGAACAAGCTGAAAACAGATAACCCCAAGAAGCATGCCGCCCAAGGGGAAGAGCTAGAGAAACTCCTCGGCTGAAGATGGATCAGAGATGACTGATTTTGAGAACGATCCCGATTATGAAAAATGCTTGGTCACGTTTTTTGATGTGCTCGGCTTTCCAAGAGGTCTGCGGGCCGCCCCAGCTTCGAGACAGCCACTTCCAGCGCGTCAATCTTGTCTTCGCGCGACAGGGAAAAGTAAGTTTGGCTTTCTGTCATTGCGATGACGCGAGCGCGCTAAGTTCCTTGGCCATCCAGGTTGGCGCACAGGCGCGAAGGCTCAGAAGCTCGCGCTGCTCCTCTTCGTTCAGCGTCGCCTTGATACGCCTCAATGCCTGAGCAGCTTCGGATTTGCCGAAATAGGCGAGCGCCCGAAAGGCGTACCCGGCACGACTGATGGGTGCTCGAAGCTGCCAGCTCGGCACATGTTTAAGCTCGACGCTTTGCACTCCGAGTTTCAAATGACGGCTCGGCCCGGAGGTCCAATACACTTGACGGGAAGGATTCTGCGCCGAAATGCCGAGCAGGTTCGCTGCCGACGCTCCGCTTTGCGACACGCGCTCACCGGTTGATTTCGCAATGTGCTCAACCACGGCCTGAACCGAGGGCGCCCGGTTCCCGAAGCGGGTCTTCACAGGCGACGCGAACAATCCTCGCCTCACACGCATAAGCTCCCCTCGCCGCACCAGCCGCGACAGCGCCTGATCGACCGCCGCACGCTCTCCGAGGTGCAACAACTCCCGCGCCGACAGGGTCGCACCCTCCGGCAATGCTTCAGCATAGGCCTTGATCGCTTGGGATGTGGTTTGCATGATCGCCTCCAAGTGTCAGATATGTAGCTTAGTTTCTGACCGCTTCAAGCAGAAGCTTCCGCGGCTCACGCTGGGCCTGGAACAGATCGCACAATGAAGCCGCCGTCCCAAAAGTGTTCAGGCAAAGGAAGGATTCGTGACGATAGGAAATCATGACCAATTGGGTTCACGCGGTCAGGCTCACAAGAGCCAAGCAACGTAAACGGCCCTTGCTGTCGATCGACATGAACAGCCCTGACCTTTCGTTCGCTTCATAGCCGAGCGCTGCGCCGCAGCTTCACCTGACCGGCCATTCGTCTATCGTACAGCATTTCCGACTGCCGAGGTCAGCAACGCGGGACGGAGCTGCCATTGGGCCTATCATGCTCAAAGGGCACTTCCGGCCCAAAGCTGCCGTCCGGTGTGTCGCGGGAGCCTGGCTGCTTCCGGCCCTCACCTGCCGTTCAGTCCTTGGCCGATCGCGGCGGTGCAGCTTCACCAGACCGGTCATTCGTCGATCGCGCAGCATCTGCGGGGGATCAAGGTCGGCAGTGCGCAGGTTAGGAATATTTGTAAATGTTGTGGCATCAATCTTCGGGGTGACAGCACGTTGGCGCATGGGTACTGGAAAAAGCCGAGGTTATCTGAAAGCTTAGCCAGAATGCGTCACTGTTCGAGAGACGTTCGGGAATTTCGCTCCCTCTGCATAAATGTAAGTCAACATTTGACTGCCAGATTTTTTGTCTAAAAACGGGTTCGAAGAAGGTTGTTCAATTGCATGATATTCAAAAGAGGGTAGGAGGAATTCTTGAGATTGCCGGGAGTAATAGCCCACTTAGTTTCAATGCGTAGCGCGATACAGACGCGCACCAGATCAAGTAGGAACATGTTATTGGGGGGAACTTCGACTGATGGGAACTGAGATTCAACTTACAATAGCTGGTGTTTCCTTATCCTACGCCAAGAATCACATAGGTTTAGACTTCGGCTATCTGTTTCAGGATGGTGACGCAACGTGCCGAAAGTTGGATGGGATCAACTACGAGTACTACGAAGATCACCCTGAAGAGGCCGCAGATCTCGATGAGTTTGAGGAAGTGTTTGCCCGGCCTCTATCGCGTGTATTGCCCCGCCTGGATCTTTTGGGATCTACGATCGAGACAGCACGCGCAGAGTACGAAGCGGTGATAGCCGAAGCGCAGGAAATCGCCTCTTACAGAACCCCACCGGAGGAGCCGAACCTTCTGACCTTTGACGAATACTGTTCTCTGGCCTGTCGCTACCCGTTATCGACCCTCAAAGATGAGGCCGAATTTGACGACGACGAAAGGGCCAAAGGAAAGCTGGCATCCGACGACGATTTCCAACGTCTACCTTGGACGGAAAGCTCCGACATGTTTTGTTCCGAGACAAGCTATTTCGGCGCGAAAGTAGCTATTCTCAGTGCATCATCGATGCTGCAGGTTTTTGCTCTCAATCCCGCCAATCTTTGTGTCGATGTCGTCTGGGAGTTTGGTCCGCTGGTCCATGCAGGTTGGGAGCCGCGCAACCTTTTTCAACCGGGCGCGAGGCGGAAGCAAAAAGTTCTAATCGCTACAGAGGGTGCATCGGATGCTCGGATCCTAAAACGTGCCCTCGAAATCTTGCGCGCTGATGTCGCTGACTTTTTCAATTTCGTAGACGTCGACGAGCGACACCATTTTTGGGGAACAGGCAACCTCGTCAAATTTGCAGAAGGGCTTCTCCGCATCGACATACACAACAAAGTGCTCTTCGTTTTCGACAATGATGCGGAAGGTGTGGATGCCTATCGGAAGCTCGGTGCTCTCAACCTACCACCTAATATGCGATCAATGTTACTGCCCAACCTCGATGAATTCCGACAGTTTCCAGCGCTTGGCCCAGAGGGCGTTAGTATTACCGACATCAACGGACGCGCGGCGGCGATCGAGTGCTATCTCGATCTGAATTTACCTAAGCGGCCGCCTGCGCAAGTTCGCTGGAGCAACTATAAAAAGGATATTGATGCTTGGCACGGAGCATTAGAATTCAAAGAAACGTACCAAAAGCACTTTGACAAGCAGCCACCCGAGGCACTTAAAGAGGGGTTGTACGAAACGTTGAAATTACTAAAGTTACTGGACTCCTTGGTCGGGGAGGCCGCCTTGGTGATACCATCCGGCTAACCTCTTGCATGTATCCAAAGTCATCTAAGCACCTCGAAGGTCGGCTCTTGAAAGGTGTTCGCAGTAGAAACGGAGCCTTCGCTGCGCCCTATTCGAATGTCGCGATGATCAGCTGCTCAACGGCGGCTGTGCGCAGGTTATCGAACGTTCGGTCTTAGATTTCGTGTGACCGCCAAGTGTAGGTAGCAGAAATTCCTACACTTGCTCCTCCCAAAACCTAATATTGTTCGGATCACTCTTCATTCCCTGCGAACGAAGACTCCTGGCTGCTTCTGGAGATGCGACAAAAATGTCTTGGACAGTTTCGACGTGCTTCCTAAGTTCCATCACGTCTGGGTGCCCATAGTTCCATTTTTTCCCCTCATCATCATACACATCGAGTTCAACTGCTCTTTGTGCCTCTTCGGAATAATATTGAAAATCAGGCCTTACCTCCTTACCAAGACAGTCGAGGATCAATAGTCTGACGATTTCTCTACCGCCGAGCTCAGCATGCAAATCTCTTATTGCCGAGAGCTCATCTTCAAGTCGCTCTTCCCAGCCTGAATCGTCAAAATCTGCATCGATTTTTCTTACGGCAGTAGCGTCTTTAACCTTCCGCAATGCGGCGATCTGTTCCTCCGCCTTCGAAAGCAATTCCTCGGCGGTGTCTCTCGCCTCCACTGCATCATTTCTTTCTTGTATGGCGGTGGAGTACACTTCGGAAGACACCCTACTTGCAAGCGGGATATCGCTCTTCAAAGTGCTCCATTTTCTCTGAAACTCTCGCATTGCCCTCGAACGGACAGCAGAAGTGGGTAGAGGGATTCCGGTAGCTGCCGAAAGATCCTCGAACCCCTGTGCAAGGGCGTCCTCATTGTCGATTTTCACCCCCACGATTCCGAGAAGAGTCGCTTGCATTTCGCGGAACGAGTTAGGGGGGACGATTATCGGAAGTCTGTGTGTTCCGAGCACCCATGCTGCGCCGAGCTCTGCCATGCAAAATGGGCTATCTAAATACGATGGTGAAATGAGGGCGACTACCCCCTTAGCGCCGGCGGCCTTGGGACGGATTTCATCAACAAAGTTGCCCCCCTTGGTTACGCCCTGCCCTTCGAGACTGGAACAAAAAATGTCTGCGGATGTTATGCCAAGTGATTTGGCAAGCACGGTTTCGAAGGCCTCAACGAGGGGTTCATCAGCTGCCGCATGGCTAAGGAAGATCTTGGGGTTTTTTGGTATTACCACTTATAGAATCGCCTTCTAAATGAATGAGAGACAGGGTTGCCGCGTGTCAGGTTTCTTTCTGCTACTATCAAACTTCAAATGTATTGTAGCTGATGTCAACGCTCGGAGCCCGAACGGCAGTAGGGACGTTTTCAGGTTGCATTTGGTAGGAGACGGATCATAGCGGCGTAGCTCGGGGTAGCCCGACATCGCCGCCAGTTTGAAAGTGCCGTATGGCCAAAATGTGTAATAAGAGGCGGCGGGCTGCAGGGCTCGGTAGATTTGCATTTCTGCGCTGACTGGTTCTCGGTACGGAGTGCTGCGAAAGCTCGGAGGCCGCCCTCCGTGTAGGCAACTGTGGTTCGGCGGCGTGATTTTGGCGGAGTGTCCGCTTCCATGATCCGGCAAGGGCGAATTCGCATGCGCAGAGAAGGTCCGGAATCCGCCCAAAGCCGACGGTGATATCGTCGTTGGGTTTCTGCGATTGCAGCCCACTTTCCGGACGTTCACCGCAAACCCAAAACCTTTTCATGTTCGAACTGATGGGCTGAGGATGCTGCAGCCATTTGCGATTATGAAAAAAATGACTACTCACATCTGTTTTCCGGCGGTCCAGAGTGCTTACATGTAGTCGAACAAAAACTACAAACGAGCCACTCCTGTCATTTTTGAAACGGAAAGAATTGATGATCAACTATGTCGCTCCATTGGGCGGTCAGACAATCGGCAAGGCCGCAAGTCGCGAAGATGCCTGGTGGCTTTGTAGCCGCTATGGCTTGAAGCCATTTCCTTTGAATGATGCCTCTGCGGTGAGATTAGAGGACGCAGAGAATGGAGCAAAGGTGTGGACGGTTCCCTGCGAGCATACTCAATACCCATATGATCGTGCTGCCTTTGAAAGTCGGCATCGTGATGGCTTGGCTACATTAGAGAACGGCCTTCCAGCATGGCCTGTTGCTGAAGAAAATGGGATAGCATTCCAAACCTTCAAACAACGGCTCAAACGAGGCTGGTCGGAAGAAAGAGCCGCAACTGAAGGGGTGCGGGAAATGGCGCATAATCCCGATGATGAGTGGGAAGTAATTGCGCTGGAAAACGGGCTATCTGTCCGCGCATATCGCAGCCGTGTTCAGGCTGGTTGCCCTGAAGCCGTTGCCGCAACGTTGGGGCTAAGTTGGCGGAAGTGGTAAGTTTCCACTCTTCGCGCGCAAACGCGGCCCATTCCGATCAATCACAGCCCAATACACGTGCTGCGCCGCCGCCCGTCATTCCAGCCATTCGCTGCAAATGCAAAAAACAACTTGCAGATGATCTCATACCGCTTGTGCAAAGCAGTCCGTTCCTCAGCTCTAGACAATGGCTTTCCGCACGGCGCGAGAGAATTTGTTGAAAAGGTCGGGTTCGGAAAGCAGATCGTTTCGGAGAGACTTCGGAATTTCAAGTTGTACACCCGATGATCGGCTGCCTCGATTACAGATGTTGTTCTTATGCTCTCCAGCAAGCTCACCGCACCCAACAGCAGCATTGAAACCCTCCAACGCAAGTTCATTAATTATGGCGTCTCTGGTAGCCGCATCCAGCCCTCCAACATGAACAGTCGCGGGATCATCGCGGTCTCTGCGACCATGGAAAGCAACTACGACAGCATGCTCGCTGACAATATCAATTGCTTCCTCGTCGTCGTACTTATGAGACGTCACATGCAAATCACTGTGAGGTCTTTTCCGAATGCCCTCAAATAGGTACAGCGAATGGTCTTCGCTCGCCACGGCTTTAGCCAACTCAGACGTCCCCGGCTCAATTTTGCCTCCATGAGGAGCCATGATCAAACAATCCGAAGCCCTCTTCACGGCTTGCTTCAGATAGTCGGACCCATTTTTCTCGACAAGATAAAGCTCTACAAAGCTAGAATACTCATCTTTCGCCATCATCCACCCAGTTCACGTTATCAGTTCAACAAACCTCCTAAAGTGTTCGAAGCTACCTCACAACATTGCTCATGAAGGAAAGACGCTCTCTGACATGACTGATCTGCAGTTGAATAGGCTCTACTCGTGATACCTCATGGTATTAGCGCCCTTAGGCGGATTTCCAAACGCTAGGCGTCGCGATGTGATGCGACCGGTTGGTGCCACAATCTCAACTATCGCATTGTTCAATGCATCTACAAAGAGCTTGTTGAAAATATTCGGGAATTTGGGATGGCTGAACATCACATTGGGCAACCGAAGGTCAGCAAGCGTACCGGCCAAATAGTCAGGCAGCCTAACAAACTCGTCGTGCTTTGTTATGCCGTCCATAAGCGGCGAAGCAAATATGAGTTGCGGCCTAAGAACATCAATGACACCCCCCGAGCGCCGCCTCATAATTTGAAACAGCAACCAAGCAAGATCGAATGCAAGTCCATCGTGCCGATCAAACATGGCGTCGCGATCACTTATCCAGCGAATACTTAGCGGCGATTTTCCTTCATGAATTAGGTGGAAAACAAGCGCCCCAAATGAAGCAACCAGAAAGATTCTCCGTAGAAGCGCCGTTGATGGATTTTTACTGGAAAGTTCACCTTCCAATAGTTGAAGTTTTCGGTCCAGATCGGAGTAGTATTGTACGTTTCTGGGTTCTGCGGATCTCCAATCCACAACTACGTCTCGCAGATCTTTTGCGATGGAACTCATTGCGTCTATTGTGATTGCGGCCTTCAGGTAGTTGCTGTCTTTCTCAACGAGAAAATTATAACTGAAGGTCACCGGTGAGCAAAAATAATCTAGGAATTCGTTCGAAGGAGTACGAGTTTTCTTAAGGTCCTTCGGCGCGAACGCAGAAATCCATGATGCAATATTTTCGTCGGTGTCATGCTTTGGCATAATAACAAAAGAAAACGCATCACTTTTCTTATTCTTATTTCCAACGCTGTAGTCCGAGGCAACTGTCCAGTTTGCGGCAACTGGAATTTTCTCAAACCAACGCCAAAAATCAGACCGAACAGTTTGACCCGAGGTCTCAAGCAGTCTGATCAGTTCTAGCATCTACATTGCCTCTCTTCCAATTTCGGGCATAGGTTGCATGTGCTGCGGAGGATCAAAAATGCATGAGATTTTTGACATTTAAGACCTAGACAGAACGCTCCAAAAGGCCAAACCTGCCGTTCCCATCTAATCCAGTGAAGGTTTCTATCCTTGCAAGTGATTGCACTTGCTCCGGCGGATCTGAATTCTCGATTACCACGAACTGCACTTGATCACTTAGGCTTGCGAGGTGGCGATAGAAGTGCTCTGCAAGACTTGTCGATTTGAGCGCAATCTCGTCTTCGGATAGTTCGCCATATTTGGGGAATTTCATCGGTTCGCGATAGGTCAGCAGTGGCGTGTCCAAGACAAGAAAGCCTGGATGGGGTAGATCATTTTCGATGCAATAGACAATAACCGACACATTGAATGCAGCATGTAGGATCGCGCGAACACCCTTGCCGTTCGCAGCGCGTGCTTTGCCGCCGATGGTGATATCGTTGGCAACCGGGTCAAATTGTACTTTCTCAGCATCAGGAAACTTCCAAGCTTTCAGCACATTCTTTACCGTGTCCCCAAACTTAAATGCAGTTGTTGAATCCGGCCCTACTGTAAGGCCATCTCCTTCGCGTTTGGTGGGTTGTGAGGCGATCTTCTCGCGGCGCGCATTGAGCTTTGTAAGGCGTTCATAGAGCGCCAAGATCTTCTGAGCTTCGTCCTGCGCTTCGGAATAGGCCTCATAGCTTTTCCGCGCCGAAACCTCCTTAGGGCGGGCATTTTCGATATTACCGTCGAAGTCTTCAATGTCTTTCTTGAGCCGGGTCACTTGCCGCTGAAGACCTTGCGCTTCCGCTGCAAGAGATGTCATTGTCTGCGACAGTTCACGCTGTTCGCGCTCAATTTTGTTGGCTTCGGCGGCAGCGGCCTTATGCGCCATTTCGATTTCGGCAGTGGCACGATTGTGCTGTTGCGCCTCAGCAGGGGCCCCGCAGACGGGACAAGCCATGCCTGCCATAGCGACGAGGACAAAACCGCCTTCCTCAATAGACTGAAGGCGTTGCAAATCCGATGCATAGACTGATTGCAATTTGGAGAAGCGGTCAAGAGTTATCCCAAGTTCATCCGCTCTCACATTGAGCTCCAACCGTTTGTCCAAAGCAGCCCGTCGCTTCCCAACGAGGTCGTCAAGTTCGTTTTGCGCTCCCTGCAGCTGGTCCAGCAAACCCGCCGCGCTCTTGTCTAGGCGATCTAACTTCTCTTCAATTTCAGATTCTGTTGGAGCTTCGGGACCTAATTCGTTAGTGAGCTGCTCAATCCACTCATCGATCAATTCAAGCTTTGCGGCTTTCGCAACTTTTCGTTCTGTGGGCTTGGGCACGGTCACGACAGACGCGTCATCTATGCCGGTCAAAATAAGCTTGAACAGGTTCTGCTCAAATGTCCGCTCAGTGGGAGATCCTGAGGACAGAACAGGGCTTCTTTTTGCGATGATGTCCTCTTCTGAAACGACGGCATATGGGGACAGAAGTCGAATGGACAAGATGTCCTTTTTACCGTTGCCATCTCTCACAACCTGCTTTCCAGCCAAGCCAATAGCTTCGAGCAGAAAATGAGAAACGGTATCGGTTCTGCGAGATTCGTGCTGCCCACGTAGGGTTTTACCCTTGATTTGGCTTTCAGCGTTAACCAACCCTTCATACAATTTGAAGTGCCCACCCCGTGTCGGTCGATACAACGTGACTTTACTGCCATCCGACAGCTCAATGCCGAGCCAGACCGCATCATAGCCCACGACTTCATCAGTTTCGGGCAGGGCCTTGATGGCCCCGATCATGAAGAGGAGAGCGAGTGAGGCGAAAGATTTGCCAGTGTTTGAAGCACCAAAAACGATGTTTAGACCGTCTTGAAATTCTAGTCCTGACGGCTCAATTGCAGGGCCAGTAAAAATCAGGTGACGTAGGTGAATGCCAGTCATAGGTTAGCGGGCCCTGATACTGTTTCTTCCTGTCGAAATTCTGCTGTCCACCGCCCAATTTTATTTTCCACGAGTTCCCGGATTTGTGCCGAAGTTAGGCCGCCGAACGTTTTGGCCATCCATTCTGCGCGGCGCTTGAGTTGGACTGAATATGGAGATTGCAGTAGATCAAGGTAACTTGGTGCCTCTTCACTTGCGCTGAACTGAACACCCGTTTCTGTATCAACCACGGTTACAAGGTGTACCTGTTGCATAAGGCGCAAACTGCGCTCAACGAGTTGACGACGCACAAGCAGTTCACCTGTTCGGTTAGGCAGATCGGGGTGTAGACTTTTCGGCACGTCGTCGACGCCAAAATCTCCAGTATGAACGACGATGTGATCAAGCCATGTCAATTCGATGAGATCACACTGCCGTGGATATAAAGCTTCGAGAACTATCAAACTCCGAATGCCTGTTTCCAAAGTGCTATTAAATGGGTGAGGGGTGTCAATTGGGTCTTCTACCGTTTCCATGGCAACCGCCCCTTTATTCCTTCGTTAGCAAACTGATGACAGGTTCCTTGCTTCACCTGCGGGCCCGCGTGCTTGCCCAACACACCAGAAGGCTGAAGGACTGCGGCTTGCTTCATGACTTTGCTTGCTCGGTCTAGACCATCCGCATGCTTCTCGCGATGTGTTTCGACTACGCCGTGGTAGATTTCATCTTTAAAATCGGCAAGATATTCTGTTGGGGTCGAGTCACGATAGAAACGGTCAAACGCGGCGGCGTCAAAAAACCGTGTTCTTTGATCGCGTAAGTGGGTTCCAAATTCCGCACTGGCAAGTGCAGCTGCCGCATCAGGAAATTTGCCGGGTCCTCGTTGCTCATAGAGATCAAGCAGCTGGCTGATATATTCAGACTCAACGCCTTGTATCTGGCTAGGTACAACGCCACGAGGGGACTTTCCAGGGTCGTTACCAAACCACTTTACGAGAGCCACTTTGCAAGCGGTGTCATCTACAAGCTTTGTAGAATCAAGCCAGTGGATTTGCGTGAAATCAAAGGCTTTGATGGTATTCTCGATCAAGGGCGTTAAAACAATAGTCTGCCGGCTGACCAGCTTCTTGGATATTTTTGTGTCCCAGTGTTCAAGGAAAGCTTTACGAAAGCGCTCAGGGTGCGCGATGTATGATTGGACTGCTCTTGCAACGCCATAGGGCGCGACGAAATAGTAGGACCTTGGCAATGAAAACTCACCGTTTGAGGCATGCATAAAAATCTTGCCAAGCTCGACGAATGCAGAGGCTTCTTTCAGCGAACTGCTGAGCTGTTTGCATTGAAAGTTATCCCAAGGACCCTCCATGCGTTGATCAGTAATATAGCCAGTGACGTCGCGGCCCATGTCACCTGTACCGCGCCAAAGCTCATGGCTGTGATAGTCTTTGACCCGCTGTTCCAGCCAATCGCTAACAAATTCTTCAAGACTATCTGGCGGTAGCGCACGAACGAGCAATGCATAATTTGTGCGCACCCTAAGTTCCTCATCAGAAAAATTAACTGCAATAGCGGCTCAACATTCGGCTCGTTAAGGTTGTACCGCAACTCATCGAAATAACCATCCAGAAAAGTTGAAGGTCTGCTTCCGTTAAAAGTATCAGCATTTTTGCATTTGTAGCGAATGACCGCTATCCGCCCACAACGACGAGGAGGGAATGCCTTGTCGCTAGAATTGCACGAGGCTTCGTTCAGAAATAATGAAACGATTTTCACATTGCAATCATGCGGCTTTTTGCAGAACGCAGAAGAATCGTTGCACGGCAAATGAAACGATAAGCAGAACGGCGGACTTCACTTTCAGCATCGGCAATGCGTCACCCGAAATCGACCTCTGGTGCTTGGTCGACAACTCCCGCATCCTCCAACTGTTCCCGATCGGGAAGATCGCGCAGGTTTTCCAAACCGAAGGCAACAAGGAACTGCTCCGTGGTGACGAAGGTATAGGGCGCCCCCCGACGCGGCGACCTTGGCCCTGTCCCGATCAGGTCGCGCGCATGCAGCCGACCGATCAGGTCACGGCTGATCTCCTTGCCGAAGATATCCTTCAGCCCGTCGCGGGTGACCGGTTGGTGGTAGGCAATGGCTGCCAGGACGGCGACGTCGAACTCGCTCAAGTCCAGCAGTTGGTCGCCGACGTCTGCCGCAGCTCGGATCGCGGGGGCATAGGCCGCCCGCGTCCGGAACATCCAGCCGCCGGCGACCTGGGCGATCTCGAAAGCCCGCCCCTCCAGATCGGCGGCAAGATCCTCGACCAGCAGGTCAATCGACACCCCCTGCCCCACCACGCGCGCGAGGTCGTCGCGCGGCACCGGCGCGGCAGAGGCGAAGAGCACCGCCTCGATCCGGCGCATCCATTCGCGCCAGCGCAGCTCGGGCGGCAGGTCGGACAACTCGCGGTCCAGTTCGGGGTCGGCGCGATCCTTGGCCATGCTCACACCCCGTAGAGCCGAAAAGTGTCGCGCCCGGTCAGCTCGCGCACCGCGCCGAGGTCGACCAGCCGGTCGCACAGTCGCCGCGCGGCACGGTCGGGCAAAGGCAAGACTGAGGGCGCGACCGCATCGCGGGTCAGGAACATCTCGACCGCTTCGCCCGCCCTCTTGGCGCGAAGTTTGGGGGCAACCGCCTTCAAATGCGTCGTCCGACGCGCGAGGTCGGAAGCCTGCCGCGCGGCCTCAATCGTCGATGAAATCAGCGCCCTGTGACAGGTCAAGCGCAAGTCGTCGCCTTGCTTGCGCAGGTCGGCGCGTTTCAGGCCCGCGGCCAACAACGGCACGAGATGATCCCAGCCAAGCGCCCGTGCCAGAGCTGCATCAGCAAGAATCAGCGCAGGCACGTCGGCACGCGGCGCTCCGGTAAGCACCGCTTCCAGCGCCATCGCGGCCCGGGTCACGGGCGCCCCTTTCCCCGCATCGAGCCACGCGGCAATCTGGCCCGTCTCGAAGGTCGACAAGGCGCGACCCAAAGCCTTGATCGACACCGGCCGCTCCACCGCACGCCGCCAGGCAAGGTAGGTTTCACCGCCCGGTCCGGGAAGATCGCCGGGCCGCAACAGGTGCGCCGCATCGCGCAACTCCCCTGCCCGCTCCGAGCGTCCAGAGAACGCGACACAAGCCGCAGCCGCGCTCAGTGCCAAACGGTCCCGCAACAAGGCTTGGGGCACCTCTTCGCGTCGCAACACAAGATGCAGGTGGTTCAGCGCCGCGCCCGACAAAAAAGCCACATCTTCAGAGGTTTCCGCCCGCGCGGAGGTGACCCATGACGGCAGGCGCGGTAAGCTGTCCAAGTCTTGTGAAGTAATGTGTGGCTGCATGTTCATGTTCAGAGCCTACTTCATCGCGGCGCTTATTCCCACAATTTAATGCCTAAACCGCCGCAGCTTGTAGGAGTCTGTTATGTCCAATAAGTTTGCATTATCGGACGTAGAACGATATGCTGAAAATCAGTTTAATTTCATCACTGGATTCACTGGAAAATGGCCTCAGAGGACGAGAAGTCGACATCATCAAACTCTGGTGTGTTTAGTATCGCCCAGGACGACGAGAGAGATCAAGAAAAAAGCGACGATATCTCCCTACCCGCCCACGTCGCGGGCTCAGGCGGCCTCGATCGCCTGGTCGACACCGCCCGCGACTACGCGCGCGCCGCAGCCTCCGACAACACGCTGAAGGCCTACGCAAAGGACTGGGCGCACTTTGCGCGCTGGTGCCGGATGAAGGGCACGGAACCGCTACCCCCGTCGCCCGAGATGATCGGGCTCTATCTCGCAGACCTGGCGTCCGGATCAGGCCCCTCCCCTGCCCGATCGGTCAGCACCATCGACCGCCGCCTGTCGGGCCTCGCCTGGAACTATGCGCAGCGCGGCTTTGCCCTCGATCGCAAGAACAGGCACATCGCGACAGTGCTGGCGGGGATCAAGCGCAAGCACGCGCGCCCGCCGGTACAGAAGGAAGCGATCTCGGCCGAAGACATTCTCGCGATGGTGGCCACCCTGCCCTTCGATCTGCGTGGGTTACGGGATCGCGCCATCCTTCTGCTGGGCTACGCTGGGGGCCTCCGCCGCTCGGAGATCGTCAGCCTTGACGTCCACAAGGACGACACGCCCGACTCTGGCGGCTGGATCGAGATCTTCGACAAGGGTGCCCTGCTCACCCTCAATGCCAAGACGGGCTGGCGCGAGG
>JAJFGM010000104.1 GCA_021776145.1 Kiloniellaceae bacterium
CGAAAATGGAATCGCCAATCTCGAAGGCGGACTGCCCGAATTTACGGTCCCAGCACTTGGCGGCGAATGCCACGAAGCCGTGCGCTGGCCAATTCACAACCTCTTTTTCGGCGGCGTCCATGCTGTCGCACGCGACGGCGATGGACGTTTCAGCGCCGCCGGCGATCCGCGCCGCGGCGGCGCGTCCCTGATTGGGGGCTAACGCCGAACCCGCCGTAAAAAAAACGCCGGCTCGCGAAGAGCCGGCGCAGGTTCGAGCAAGCCAATGAAGGCTCCTTCAGGGTCACGCGGAGCCGATGCGGCGCGCGCCCGTTCCGTCAAGCGGCGCGTGAGTCCGTGCGCGACTTGGTGATATAGGCTTTGGCGCAATGGGCGGCGCAATAGGGCTTACCGGCAACCGCGGCTTGGCCGCAGAAGTGGAAATCAGAATCCCCGGGATCGCCGATCGGCCACAGGCAATCCGGGCCCTTGCCGCTATGCCGCAATCGTGGCCGTGGCGCCGACATCGGCTCGGGTGGCGGCACCGCGCGAATGGGAGACTTGGGCACGGTGACGATCACCGAGGCCCTGGGCCGAGCTTTTTTGACACCATCGCGTTTTATGGGCGAGGGCCGCGCCTGCAACTTCATGCGATGCGCCTTGCCGACCACCGAGTTCTTGGAAACACCCAACTGTTTCCCAATGGCTGAAGCACTGTGGCCTGCTTCCCACAACCGCGTTAGCTCTGAAACACGCTCATCTGTCCAGGTCATGTGCCGCCTTTCTCGGAATAACAATATGTTGAAATAGCCACTATATATGGCGCCAAATTTTCAAGGCGGTACCATATAATGCGCGGCGCTTGCTGTCGAGCCCTACTTTGGCAATTCGCGATGGAGGGGCCGCTTTACAGCGGAAGTCCGGCGACTTTCGTGCCTGGCAATGGTTTAGGCTTGGAATCAGGCAATTTTGCGGCACCGGCGCGCCTAGAAGTTGTTTTCCTCGACGAGGCGCCTTTTTTCTCGTCCCGAACCGTCATGGCCCGAGTCGCAATGCCAGGCGACGGTCTTGCTATTCAATCTTCACGAGGTGCCAGTTCTCGCGGCCACCATCGCTATTGAAACCCTCGAACTTGACGACCCACCCAAGTCCGGGGTCGTACCAGTTCCGCTGTTCGGCATGCCAGTGATCGTCAAGGCTTCGCGAGCGCCGTCGCACAACATAGGCGGCAAAGTCGCCGGCCGGCGTTGAGATGTTTTGCGTTCCGGTAACCAGGATCTCATCGCGCCATGAACGCTCTCCCTTGCTCAGGGTAAAGCTCACCGATTTCCCCACCTGCAGAGGATAAAGCGGCGCCAAAGCGCCCCCGTCGGCGCCGATGCCGGCAAAGACGCAATCGGTGCAGAAGTGGCCGACGCTGGCGCCCGAACGCCCCTCCCAAAGCCAACGCACGATCATCCCGTCCGCCGCCTGCACAATCGACGTCTGACGTTGGCCGGACTCCAGGTTTTGCCACACCAGGCGCGTCCCGGCGTGCTGCACTTTGAAGGGCGCCGGCGCCAGCTCCGGCGCCAGTTCCGGCGATTGCGCCGCGGCCAGACTTGACACGGCAAAGGCCAAGAGAACCGAAAGCCGAAGCGCCCACGGCATAAACATGAAAACTCGCATGACGGGATCCGTTTGGCAGTTCAGCCCTCTGCCGGCATTCCGTCCTCCCCAACGGACGGACGGTTCCAGGCCTATTCTCGATTTCCCGAGCGGGCCCGGGAGCGCGCAGATTATCCGAGAAACCGCCGCGCCGCCACCTCGTGCTATCCCGGCCCAGCCCAGCCCAGCTCAGGTCCAGGTCCAGCTCAGGCCCAGCCCCAGCCCAGTCCTACCCCAATCCTGCCCTGGCCCAGACTTGAGCGCGCCGGATGAGCGGGCCATAGTGGTCGCATGATCGTGCTCGCGACTGATTTCGGCCTGCCCTATATCGGGCAGATGAAGGCCGCTTTGAGAAAGCGGTGTCCGGCAACCCCGATCATAGAGCTCTTCACCGATCTGCCGAGTTTCGATATCCAGGCGGCCGCCTATCTCCTGCCCGCCTATCTCGGGGACTTCGACCCGCCTTGCGTCTTTCTCTGCGTCGTCGACCCAGGTGTCGGCGGCGCCCGCGCGCCCCTGATCATCGAAGCCGACGGCCATTGGTTTGTCGGGCCCGACAATGGTCTCTTTGCACCGCTTGTGCGCCGCGCCGCCGCCGCCCGGGTTTGGCAAATCACCTGGCGCCCCAGCGTGCTCAGCGCGACTTTTCACGGTCGCGACCTCTTCGCCCCGGTCGCCGCCAGGCTGGCCGCGACCCTGCCTCGACCGAACCCCGCGACGCTGGCCGAAGCGACGGAAATTGCCGGGCGCCCGGGCGAATCATGGCCGCCGGATCTTGCCCGCGTCATCTATATCGACGGCTTCGGCAATGCTATGACCGGACTGCGCGCCGCGACACTCGACGCGGACGCCGTCATCGACATCACCGGACACACGCTTTCCAGGGCCCGCACATTCTCGGATCTGGCGCCTGGCGCCGCCTTCTGGTACGAGAACGCCAACGGCTTGGTCGAGATTGCCGCCAATCAGGCCAACGCGGCGCGGAATCTGGGCTTGCGGATCGGCACAGAACTGCGGATATCGGTTCAGCCAACACAGCGAGCAGGAAAAAAGCCGACATGAACCAGTCTCTTGGTAGCCAACAGCCCGGCGGCGCCAATCCCGCAGCGCTACCGTTCAAGGGCCTGGCCCTCGGTGTCCTCGCCATGGCAGTGATCGTTGCCGCCTCGAATTATCTGGTCCAGTTCCCCATCAACGACTGGTTGACATGGGGCGCGGTCAGCTATCCCTTTGCCTTCCTGGTGACCGACCTCATGAACCGCTGGCTCGGACCGGCGGCGGCGCGCAAGGTCATCTACGTCGGCTTCGCTTTCGCCGTTGCCCTGTCGTTGCTGCTGGCGACTCCCCGCATAGCCCTGGCGTCCGGCAGCGCGTTCCTCGCGGCGCAGCTGCTCGATGTCTATGTCTTCAACCGTTTGCGCCGGACAAGCTGGTGGCGCGCGCCGCTGATCTCGTCGACCCTCGCCTCGGCCCTCGACACGGCACTTTTCTTTTCGCTGGCTTTCGCGGGCAGTGGACTGCCCTGGGTCACTTGGGGCTACGGCGATTTCGCGGCGAAGATGGGCATGGCCCTTTTCATGCTGGTCCCCTTCCGGGCGCTGATGAACGTCATCCAGGCGACCGAGGCCGAACCGGCCGACGCATAGTGTGATTCAAATGTTTAGTGTCCTGAACCTGAAATTCAGTCACTTGAACTTCAGGTTCAGGACACAAGGGCCGCTCAACAGGTGCGGATTTTCGGATCCTCGCAGGGGCTGAGTTGAAAAGCCTCGAAGTCGTCCCCGCGATAGGCATCGAATGTGCGTTTGTCCTCACAGTGTACCTTGGCGATGATGACGTGTTTTCCGTCGAGCTCGCGCTCCGCGACCTGGCTGAGGAACGCGACTTCGCAGTCGTGTTCGAACAGGGCCGTATCGTTAAGCTCGGCTTCCCAATCCGCCGCCCAAACAGCGTTTGGCGGGGCGACGGCCAAGGCTAACGCCGCGGCCATCGTAACCAACACAACACTTTTTGACATCTGGTCTCACCTCGCAGGGGTCGCTGTCCAACGACTATCCGTCCAACCGGCGGGCCCAGCATTGATCTCCATCAAGTAAACGCCTGGCGCGCGGCCCGACGCCTGTTGATCGGGGTCGCGGCGACTGTGCCGGCTCTGCTACAATTCCACGGCATACACTAGGATTGACACGACCAGCCGAGCCGACGCGAGGATAGGACCTCGCAAATTGGCCTTGCCCTGCAGCACAACGGGGACGCGACATTTGACCAACACACGCCGCAACCGCATAGGGCCTCACCTCGACCCTCTCTACGGCTACAGCTACGCACTGACGTCGAACCGCGAATTGTCGTGCGCCCTGGTGCGGGACTGCGCCCGCACGGCGCTGGCGGCCCGCAACGTCCCGCGTGACGACAGAGTTTTCAAATCCTGGCTGTTCGGCATCCTGCGCAACGACTGCAGCGACCGCCTGGGACAGTGCGACGCGCAACCAAGCACACTCGCCGATGATCTCGTTGTCGAGGACTGGGGAATTGGGCGCTGCGACGATCGAGTCATCAACGGTTTGACAGTCCGGCTCGGGCTCACCCGACTTTCGCGCCACAGTCGCGAACTCATTGCATTGATCGATATCGCCGGGTTCGGCTACGCCGACGCCGCGGCATTCCTGGGGCTTCCGATTGCTGTCTTCACGACGCGTTTGAGTCGCGCCCGCCGGGTATTGATGCGGGCTTTGGTGGACGGCAACGTCAGAGCCCTGCCCCAGGCAAAGCAAAGCAAATCCAAGTGAGTGGGACCTGGCCAACCTGGGACACACTGAACGCCTATGTCGATGGCGAACTCTCCACGCGCGAGTCGGCGGCGGTGGCCCGCGCCCTGGTCTCGCGCCAGGACCTTACAGAACAGCTCGCGCAGATCAGCCGCCTGAAAATGGCCGTACAAGAAAGCGTTCCGCACGTAGAAGTCGTCCTGCCCGCTGAGCGCCACGCCTTGCCCTGGCCGACCCTGGCGGTCCTTGGAGGTCTGCTGCTGGTTGTCCTGGCCGCCGCCGTGCTGTGGTTTGGCGGCTGACAGCATCGGCGCGCGAAACCGTCACGCACCATGGCCCGCCAACGAGCGACGATGAATTGCCGCTTGAACCCTTGCGGCCGCGAGCTTAGAGGAGAGAGCTGAAACCAAGGGGAGCGGTCATGGCCGAAGTCAGTCTTGCAGAGATCGAGTGTGCGCAAGTGGCGATCGCGCCCTATGTCCGCCATACGCCGCTCATCCCCGCGCCCTCGTTGTCGGGCGACCAAACCGGGGTCTATTTCAAGCTCGAGATCCTGCAGGATACGCTGGCCTTCAAGCTGCGCGGCGCGACCAATGCCGTCCTCTCGCTGACGCCAGAGGAACGCAGTCGCGGTGTGGTTGCGGTCTCCACCGGCAATCACGGCCGCGGTCTGGCCTACGCGGCTGGGCGGCTTGGCGTCAAAGCCGTCATTTGCATGTCGGAACTGGTGCCGGACAACAAGCGCCAGGCCATTCGCGACCTCGGTGCCGAGGTCTGCATCCACGGCAGGAGTCAAGACGAGGCCCAGGTCGAGGCCGACCGCCTGGTCGCCGAAAAGGGTCTGGTCATGGTCGATCCCTTCGACGACCCGCGGGTCATTGCGGGTCAAGGCACCGTCGGGCTCGAAATTCTCGCGGACCTGCCGGACGTAAACAGCGTGCTGGTGCCGCTTTCCGGTGGCGGTCTGATCGCCGGCGTCGCCAAGGCCGTCAAATCGACGCCGCGGCCGGTTCGCGTCATCGGCATCACCATGGACCAGGGCGCGGCCATGTACGAAAGCCAAAAGGCCGGCAAACCCGTACCGGTCGCCGAGCATGCCAGCCTCGCCGACGCCCTTGGCGGCGGCATCGGCCTGGAGAACCGCTACACCTTCGATATGACTCGCGACTACGTCGACGACATGCTGCTGGTCAGTGAAGAAGAAATTGCCGCCGCGATGAAACATCTCTATTGGCGGGAACGTCTGGTGGTCGAAGGCTCGGGCGCCGTCGGCGTCGCCGCCATCCTGAGTGGCAAGGCCGAGGCCCTGGGCGCCAAGGCGGTGGTCGTTCTCAGTGGCCGCAACGTCGACATGAAGCGCTTCACCGAAGTGGTCACGACCTGATGGCCGCCTGGAACTCGGCGAGAAGAAAGACAAGATGGCCATTACGATTCTGACAGAAAGGGAGCTGCGCGCCGTTGCCCAGCTCGACAGCGACAGCATCGCAACCGTGCGCGATGTCTTTTCCGCCCTGGCCGGCGGCAAGGTCGTGATGCCGCCGATCCTGCGTCTCGACATCGCGGCGCACAACGGCGAGGTCGACGTCAAGACCGCCTATGTGCCTGGCTTCGATTCCTTCGCCATCAAGATCAGCCCAGGCTTTTTCGACAACCCCAAGCTTGGCCTGCCGAGCACCAACGGTCTGATGGTCCTGTTCAGCGCCGAAACCGGACTGGTGCGGGCTGTTTTGCTCGACAACGGTTATCTCACCGATTTGCGCACCGCCGCCGCCGGTGCCGTCGCCGCCGATTGCCTGGCACCGCCGACGGTCGAGACCGCCGGGGTGATCGGTGCCGGCGCCCAGGCCGCCTTGCAGATGCGGGCCGCAAGCTTGGTGCGCGACTACCGACGGCTCCTGGTCTGGGCCCGCGATGCCGACAAAGCCGCCGCCTTCGCCGCCGAACAGTCCGCGGCGCTCGGCCTGCCGGTCGAGGTCGTGCGTGACCGCGAGACGCTGGTGCGCGAAAGCCAACTGGTGGTGACGACAACACCGGCGCGCCAGCCGCTGATCGAGGCTGACTGGCTGCATCCCGGCCTGCACATCACCGCCATGGGTTCCGACGCCGAACACAAGAACGAACTGGCACCGGGCGTCCTCGCCCGTGCCGACCTTTTCGTATGCGATCGGCGCAGTCAGTCGGCAAACCTGGGCGAGTGGCACCACGCCATCGAGGCCCAAGTGTTGAGCGCCGACGCGGTGCCGGTCGAACTCGGCGAGATTACGTCCGGCCGTCATCCCGGCCGCCCGGATCCGGCGGCGGTCACCGTCTGCGACCTGACCGGCACCGGCGCGCAGGATACCGCCATCGCCCGTTTCGCCTTTGGGCGCGCCACGGCCAAGGGCATGGGCAGCAGCATCGACGCCTGAACACCGCCAAGCACGCCACCAGAAGGAAGAGCCAGCCATGCCGCATTTCGAGCAACCCGAGTACCAAAAACGCATGGCCGCCACACGCTCGGCCATGGCCGAGCGGGGCATCGACCTGCTGCTCTCCACCAATCCGGCGAACATGTGCTACCTGACCGGCTACGACGCCTGGTCCTTCTACGTGCACCAGTTGGTCGTCGTCACCGCCGAGGATTCCGACGCACTGTGGATCGGCCGCGGCATGGACGCCAACGCCGCCCGTGTCACCACCTTCCTGCCGAGCGAGAACATCCACGGCTATCCCGACGACTATGTCCAGTCGACGATCAAACATCCCATGGACTATGTCGCCGACCTGATCCGCGAGAAGGGC
>JAJFGM010000105.1 GCA_021776145.1 Kiloniellaceae bacterium
CACCATCAAGGGAGTGGTCGACCGCTTGGCCGACCGTGGGCTGGTGGGCACCGAACGCGACCCGGACGACCGCCGCCGACTGAGTGTCGCGCTGGCAGAGGCCGGCGAAGCTCTGATCCGCAAGGCCATACCCCACGCCAGGGAAATCACCGATGAAACGCTCAAGCCGCTGAGCCGAGACGAGCGCACCACGCTTCTGCAGTTGCTGCGCAAGCTTTGCTGACGCCAAGCGTCGTAAGTCCGCTGAATTCCTACCCGACGATTTCCGGCAGAGTGGTCGCCGGCGGTGTATTGCGGCTGCGTTGCGAACGCACGACACCGTCGATGACGGTCATGCCGACGCCCGGCAGATTACCCTGTTCGATCGACTCCAGAATCGTCTTGCCGGGCGCGTGCTGGGCGCGGTCGATGATCACGAAGTCGGCGGCGCGGCCAACCTCGATCAGACCGCAGTCGAGATCGCGCAGGCGCGCCGTGTTGCCGGTGGCAAAACAAAAGGCGACTTCAGCCGGTGTATCGCCGAGGCTCGAAAGCATGGCGATCATGCGCAGGATGCCGAGCGGCTGAACGCCCGAGCCCGCCGGCGAGTCGGTGCCGAGGATGACCCGCTCGCTCTGCCCGAGCTCGCGTGCCGTGCGCATCGCCAAAAGGGCCGAGCGCTCGTTGCCGTTGTGGACCAATTCAACACCACGCTGGCACTGTTCGCACAGACAAACGATCTGATCGTCGGGCAGCGCGGTGTGGCCGCCATTGATGTGGCCGATGATGTCGGCATCGGCCTCCAGCACCACGTCCTTGTCGATCAGCCCCGAGCCGGGGATCGACGGGCCGCCGGTGTGGATCGTGCTTTGGATGCCGTACTTGCGGGCCCAGGCAACCATGCGCTGAGCCGTTTCGCCGGCCTTCACCGACCCGAGACCGACCTCGCCCAAAAGCGTCACGCCGGCGGCGGCGAGGTCCTTGAAGTCCTCTTCCTCCATGCCCTCTTCGATGACCGGCGCTCCGGCGTGTACCTTGACGCCGGAAGGGCGGAAATTCTCGTACCAACGCTGCGAGGCGATCGCCAGGGCCTTGAGGCCGACCAGGTCCTTGGGACGGCCCGGCAGATGGACTTCGCCGGCCGAAATCATCGTCGTGACCCCGCCGTGCAGGCAGGAGTCGATCCAACCGATCTGCTGTTGGCGCGGCGTGTAGTCGCCGATCACCGGATGTACATGGCTGTCGATGAGACCGGGCGCCAGCGTCGTGCCCTTGGCGTCGATCACGGTCGCGGCGTTTTCGCTGTCGAGATCCGCCTCGCGGCCGACGGCGGCAATGCGCCCATCGACGGCAACGACGCAGTCCGCGTCAAGGATAGGCGCCGAAAGATCACCGCTGAGCAACAGGCCGATATTGCGAATGACGAGTTTGCTTGGCGTCGACATGTCTTTCCCCAAACGCTTGTTGTGGTGCCCAATATCGCGGTTGCCGCCCACTGCGGTTCCTGTTTATTTGTATGCGAATGACGTGCGAAATTGCAAGCATGGCGGCGCACCGACAGTCGTGCCCAGGTCTTACGCCGTTAAGGGTTGCTGTCAGGACCGACGGCTTCGATAGACCCGAACCGGGCGGCCGCAGGACGGATCGACGGTGTCTCGATCCAATTGCATCGCCAGTTTTTCAGCGACGCGCAGGGACGCGGTGTTGCCGACCTGACAAATGCTGATGATGTTCTGCAGTACAAGTTCGTGCCGCGCGAAGTCGAGTGCCGAACGCGCGGCCTCGGTCGCGTAACCGCGACCCCAATGGTGTTTTGCAAGTCTCCATCCGAGCTCGACTTCGGGCAAGAAATCCGGCAAAGAAAGGCCAGCAAACCCAATCATCTCGCCGGTGGCCTTCAACTCGATGGCGAAGAGCCCGAAGCCATGGCGTTGCCAAGCACATTCAAAGAGCCTGATGGAGTTTTCAGATTGTTTTGCGGTTTTCGTGGAGCCATCCCCGATCCACCGCATCACGTCGGGATCCGCGCAAATCGCCGCATAGGGGGCCCTATCGGTCGCCCGCCATCGGCGCAGCACAAGGCGTTGCGTTTCTATATTCCGCTTGCTCATCGCTTCTCGGAACACAATGCGACGACGGTCGCAACCGGGTCAAACGCTTCAAAAGGGGCGGAATTTGCTTTGGCCGGCGGGGCGGTCGAGGCGTTCAACCGATTTGAACGATCCGTCGGGCTGAATGATCGAGAGGAAGACCTTGTCCATGCCCTGATTGTCGCCCGGGCCATAGGTCAGCGTGATCCCGCCGAGGTCGAATGTCCTGATCGAGGCAAAGGCATCGATTAGGGTCTGACGCGTCGGCGTGCCTGGGATGGACTCCAGTGCCAGGATGGCCAGACGGCCGGCCATGTAACCCTCGAGCGACACAAAATCGGGTTCGGCGGCGGGGTCGTTGGCCTTCATTGCCTGCTGGTACCGCCGCACCAGCGGGATCGAGGTGTCCCAGGGGAAGGGGACGACCTGGGTCACGACGACGCCGGCGCCATCGGCGCCGAGCTCCTTGGCCAGCGCCTTGGAGCCGACATAGGAAATGTTGACGAAAGTGGCTTTATGATCGATCTTGCCCGCCAGTTTGATGAACTCGGCAATCGGTTTATAGGGGCCGACGGTCACGA
>JAJFGM010000106.1 GCA_021776145.1 Kiloniellaceae bacterium
GCAGTCGCTGTTCGGCCGCCCCCTGGTCTTCACCTTCGAAGGACTGCTCGTCGCCTCGGTGATTTTCAATCTGCCGTTCGCCGTGCAGCCGATCCAGCGCGCCTTCGAGGCCATCAATCGTGAAGTTCGCGACGCCGCCGCTTGCTGCGGTATGTCGCCGTGGCGCGCCCTGTGGCGGGTTGAGCTTCCCTTGGCCTGGCCCGGTGTCGTCACCGCCATGGTCTTAAGTTTCGCCCACACCTTGGGTGAGTTCGGTATCGTCCTCATGGTCGGCGGCGCGATCCCCGGCGAGACCCAGACCATTGCCATCGCCATCTATGACCGTGTCCAGACCTTCGACACCGCCGCCGCCACCCAGATGTCGGTGCTGTTGCTGGCGATTTCCCTGGTAGTGATTGCCCTGACCTTCGCGTTCTCCCGGCGCGTCGGCCGCCAGCTCGGTTAGCCGTCATGCCCGGCCTCCATGTTGAGCTGCACCAGGATGCGCCCATCCCCTTGGATGTTGCCTTCGAGTGCGCCCCCGGCCAGGTCATCGCCTTGGTTGGTCCGTCCGGCAGCGGCAAGACGACAATTCTCCGTGCCATCGCCGGCACCTACCGGCCCCGCGCCGGCCGCGTCGCGATCGACGGCGCCCCGTGGTTCGATCCCGCCGCGAATATCTGCCTGCCGCCCCACCGCCGCGCCGTTGGCATGGTGTTCCAGTCTTATGCGTTGTTCCCGCACATGACGGCTGCCGGCAATGTTACTGCCGCCCTCGATCATCTTCCTGCGCCGGACCGCGCCGCGCACGCCGCCGCGCTCCTCGACCGCGTCCACTTGGCCGGCCTGGAGCACCGCAAGCCCGCGCAACTATCCGGCGGTCAACAACAACGCGTCGCCGTTGCCCGCGCTTTGGCCCGCCAGCCCGCGGTGCTGCTCCTCGACGAGCCGTTCTCGTCCGTCGACAAGGCAACCCGCCAGCGACTCTACCGGGAAATCGCCGAACTACGCACCAGCCTGGAAATGCCTGTCGTTCTTGTCACTCATGATTTGGAGGAGGCGGTCATGCTCGCCGATCGCCTCGCCGTGCTCCATCGTGGCCGCATCCTGCAGACCGGCACGCCTAACGACATCACCCTTAGCCCAGCCTCGGCCGAGGTCGCCCGTCTCCTCGACCTGCGCAACGTCTTCGACGGCCGCATCGTCGCCCATCAGGAAAACGTGACGTTGATCGACTGGAACGGAGCCCAACTTGAAACCCCACACCGTCCAGAGTGGCCCGTCGGGACCCCCGTCACCTGGGTTGCCCCCGACGGCTTCGTCCTGCTCCACCGCCGCGACCGGCCTTCCCGTGGCGAGCACGAAAATCCGATCCCCGGCAAGGTCGAAACCGTCATCGCCATCGGCCAAAACGCCCAAATCACCCTGCGTCCCGATCATGCCCCGGACTTACCGTTGCACTTGTCCATCCCCATCCACGTCGCCCACCGCAACGCCATAGAACCCGGCGTCACAGCGGCAGTCTCCATCCTCACCGAAGGCATGCACCTGATGCCCCATTCTACAGCTGACCCCCAAAGGCCTTAGGTATCCCCGTTTCAGATTGAACGCGATAATTGTATTCGATCCCAAGTATCGAATGAACACCAAGTACGCACAAACAAACAACGGGTACATCCAGAACTTGATCGCGAGTTCTCCAATCTGATAGCCGCTCAACCAGCTCCCGTCCTCTAGAAAATTCACCTCAATGGCGCCGAACCCGATCAGGCCGCAAATGCCCAAGGCGAAGATCACGCCAACGATACGAGACCGGACCGTGACCCTCGGCATAGTTTTCAGCAAGCATAGGTCGCGGGCGAATTCGGAGAAACGCGTTCTCATACCGGCGAGGACATACGCAAACCACGCCCAAGTGAACGTCAGGCAGTATGCATAGTTGAGTTGTCTTGCGCGTAGGTCGAAACCGCGATCCAAAAGTTGTGTCTCATGGATTGCCGTGATCGGGACCAGGTCCTGCCAAAAAGCGATCAGCGTGAGTCCCCCGAGTGCATCCAGCTCGACTAGAACATCGTCATCGAGGTTGAAGGTAATGACCAACCCCAGAATCAAGATTGGAAGAAAGTACAACGCAACGCGTTCCGCCGTCGGCTGTCGAAGTCGCCAATGCGCCTGGCTTGTTCGTATTGAACCGAACCTTCAATTTCCCGCCAGACATCTTCGGAGATATGCATTAGGCGGTGGTTCACGAGAATCCACGCTAACGCCCCGACGGCAAGCGCCCCAAGCATCCCCGAAAAGTTGTAAGGGCTTTCGAACGCCCATCGACCCAGCCAATTGCCGGCCAGCATCGCAATAGTAATTACGATCGCTTTGGCGACCTCGGCAAACGCCTCCGCCCTACTCGCCAAAGGAATGCTCGTTTTTGGGTGTTTGTTGGTTATTTCCCGAAGTTTAACACGGCGCCAGTAACGCCGTCGGAACGCCCAGCACGAGCACCACGGTACTCAACATGTTTGCCGTGATTGACTCCCGAAACCGCTTTCGTTAGCATCCAATCAACACCGAAACCGCTTTCGGTGACGAAAAAC
>JAJFGM010000107.1 GCA_021776145.1 Kiloniellaceae bacterium
TTGGGACGAGGACGACATGCGCATTGTCCTGGCCGACGAAATCAGCCCGGATTCCTGCCGCTTGTGGGACATCGAGACCAATGAAAAACTCGACAAGGATCGCTTTCGTCGCGATCTGGGCAATGTCGAGCAAGCCTACCAGGAAGTCGCCCGGCGGCTCGGCGTCCTGCCCGAGGCGGGACCCGTCGACATCAAGGGCCCCAAGGTAATGCAATAAGCCACCGCGGCGATATGACGGCCAGCGACGGCAACCGGGTCGAGGTTTGGTGGCGACTGGCCGTCAGCAATGGCGTGCCGCGGCGGGCCATGATCGTTGCGCTGGTGGTTGGGCCGTTGCTGACCTTGATTAATCAGGGCGACGCGATTGCCAGTGGCGGCGAGATCAACTGGCTGAAGGCGGGTTTGACCTTTCTTGTTCCTTATGTCGTTGCCACGGTCGGCGCCGTCGGGGCCGGACGGGGCGTGAAGGGCACCGCAAAATCGGCGCCCAGCGTGCCTTGTAATGCCGAACCCGCCCGGCTAAGTTCCGCCCGTTCCGCGACACAAGACTCGGCAAGAGAGTCGCCTGAAAATTCGGGAGTGCAGAGCGTGAAGGCTCGCGTCCATGTGACCCTCAAGAACGGCGTCCTCGATCCGCAGGGCAAGGCCATCGAACATGCTCTGGCGGACCTCGGATTTCAGGGCGTCGAGGATGTGCGGCAAGGCAAGGTCATCGAATTCTCGCTCGACGAGAGCGACCCGGAGCACGCCCGCGCCGCCGTCGAAGCGATGTGCGAAAAACTCCTGGCCAATACCGTCATAGAAAACTACGCCATCGAACTGGACGTTTAATCCCAGTGCATCAGGTATCGCGCGATATCTACTGGACACCATGGAGCGATCCGGGCTGCGAGCACCTGCATGTCGATTTCGGACCCGACGGCATGACCGCTCTTGGTTTGGTCCTGCGCAGATTGGAAGGCCGCCATCTTCGCTGTCGTTACAGCCTGGAGACCGATCCCGAATTTGCCCTGCGCGAGCTCCGATTTGCCGTCACAAGCGACGGCGATGCCGCCCCCAAGCGGATATTTCTGGAGGCTGACGGTCAAGGCAACTGGCGTATCGATGGCGCGCCAGCGCCCGAACTCGCCGGCTGCATCGATGTCGATATCGAGGTGACGCCCTTTACCAACACGCTGCCGATCCGCCGCCTCGGTCTGGGCGCCGGGGAAAGCGCCGACATCCGAGTCGCCTACCTGCCCTTGCCGTCGCTTGAGGTAAGCCCAGCCGAGCAACGCTACAGCTGCCACGCGGCACTGGATCCGCAGGGCGGACGTTTTCACTACGCGGGACTATCCAGCAATTTCAGCACCGACCTGGCAGTCGACTCCGACGGTCTGGTCATCGATTATCCCGACATCTTCCACAGGAGCTGGCCGCGATGAAAGCCGCCGTCATCGTCTTTCCGGGATCGAACTGCGACCGCGACGTCCAGGTCGCCCTGCGCCAATCGATGGAGCGTGAACCGCTTATGGTCTGGCACAAGGAGTCGAGCTTTGAAGAGGTCGATCTGATCGTGCTGCCAGGTGGCTTCTCTTACGGCGACTACCTGCGTTGCGGCGCCATGGCCGCCAAGTCGCCAGTTATGAAAGAGGTCGTCAGACGCGCCGAAAACGGGGTGCCGGTGCTCGGCATCTGCAACGGCTTTCAAATTCTTACCGAAGCCGGCCTGCTGCCCGGCGTCGTGATGCGCAACGCCAATCTCAAATTTGTCTGCAAGGACGTGCTGCTGCGGGTCGAGACCGGCCAGAGCCTGTTCACCAGCAAATACGAAAGCGGCACGACCATACGCATCCCCATCGCCCATCACGACGGCAACTACTTTGCCGACTCCGCGACGTTGCGGGCCATGGACGATCGCGGCCAGATCGCTTTTCGCTACTGCGACAGTGACGGACAGGCTTCGAATGCGGCCAATCCGAACGGCTCGATCGGCAACATCGCCGGTGTCTACAACGAGACCAAAACAGTGCTCGGACTGATGCCCCATCCGGAACGCCTGTCGGATCCGGCGCTGGGCGGCAACGATGGCCGCGCCATATTCGATTCTCTTGTGGAGGCGCTTTCGTGAACGAACGCGCGGTAAGCCCGCAGGTCGTCCGTGAACACGGTCTCGACGAACGGGAATACGATCTCATCCTCGACATCATGGGCCGGCGGCCAAACCTGCTGGAGCTCGGCATATTTTCCGTCATGTGGTCGGAACATTGCTCCTATAAATCGTCGAAGAAATGGTTGAAGACCCTGCCGACGAGCGGCCCGCATGTCATCCGCGGCCCCGGCGAAAACGCCGGCGTCATCGATATCGGCGAAGGCTTGGCGGCGATCTTCAAGATGGAAAGCCATAACCATCCCAGTTTCATCGAGCCCTATCAGGGTGCCGCGACCGGCGTCGGCGGCATTCTCCGCGATGTCTTCACCATGGGCGCGCGCCCGATCGCCAACCTCAACGCCCTGCGGTTCGGCGAACCGGACAACCCCAAGACTCGCCACCTGCTGTCCGGTGTCGTTGCGGGTATTGGCGGCTACGGCAACTGTGTCGGCGTCCCGACGGTCGGCGGCGAGGTCAATTTCGATGCCTCTTACAACGGCAACATTCTGGTCAACGCCATGACAGTCGGGGTGGCATCGGCCGACCGCATTTTCTATTCCGCCGCCGCCGGAGCCGGAAACCCGGTTGTCTATGCCGGCTCCAAGACGGGTCGCGATGGCATACACGGCGCCACCATGGCCTCGGCCGAATTCGACGACAATTCCGCAGAGAAGCGGCCGACCGTCCAGGTCGGCGATCCCTTTACCGAGAAGCTCTTGATCGAGGCCTGCCTGGAGCTGATGGCGACCGATGCCATTGTCGGAATCCAGGACATGGGCGCCGCGGGTCTGACATCGTCATCCTTCGAGATGGCCTCCAAGGGTGGCTCCGGTGTCGAATTGGAACTCGACAAAGTACCCTGCCGGGAAGACGGCATGACGCCTTATGAGATGATGCTGTCGGAGAGCCAAGAGCGCATGCTGATGGTGCTCAAGCCCGGCAAGGAAGACCAAGCGCGCGCCATCTTCGAAAAATGGGATCTCGACTTTGCCGTGGTCGGACACCTTACCGACAGCGGCCGCATGGTCTTGAAAATGAACGGCGAAGTCGTCGGCGATCTGCCCATCGATCCGCTCGCAGAGGCGTCACCCGAATACGACCGGCCGTGGACCCAGTCGCCGGCCTTGCCCGAGCTGCCGGCCAGCGCCGTCGAGGCCCCGCCCGACACCGGCGCGGTCTTGATAAAACTTATGGCCAGCCCCGACCTCTGCAGCAAGCGCTGGGTCTGGGAGCAGTACGACCACATGGTCATGGCCGATACCCTGGTGCGGCCGGGCGGCGACGCGGCGGTGGTGCGCGTGCACGGCACCAATCGCGCCCTGGCCATGAGCAGCGACTGCACGCCGCGTTACTGCAAAGCCGATCCGCGCCGTGGCGGCACCCAGGCGGTGGCGGAATCTTGGCGCAACCTGACGGCAAGCGGCGCCAAGCCCCTGGCGATCACCGACAACATGAACTTCGGCAACCCGGAGCGTCCTGAAATCATGGGTCAGTTCGTCGGCTGCATCGAGGGCATGCGCGAGGCTTGCACGCTGCTCGACTATCCCGTCGTGTCCGGCAACGTCTCGCTCTACAACGAGACCAACGGCCAGGCGATTCTTCCAACGCCGGTCATCGGTGGCGTCGGGCTGATCGAGAACCTGAAAATGACCGCCACTCCCGCCTTCAAGAACGCCGATGAGGAAATTCTGCTGATCGGCGAAACTCTCGGCCATCTCGGTGTCTCGCTCTATCTGCGCGAAGCCGGATGGAGCGGCGAAGCGGCGCCGCCACCCGTCGACCTGCGCGCCGAGCGCCGCAACGGCGATTTCGTGCGCGGCTTGATCCAAGAGGGACTGGTCAGTGCCTGTCATGACGTTTCGGATGGCGGCCTCGCCGTCGCCCTGGCGGAAATGGCCCTGGCCGGAGATATCGGTTGCCGCATCGAGGCACCGGACCGGCTCAATCCCCCATTGCACGCGTGGTTGTTCGGTGAGGATCAAGCACGCTATGTTGTCAGCTTGGCGAATGCGGGCAGCGTTGTCGCGGCCGCCGCAGCGGCCGGCGTGCCGGCTTGCCGTATTGGTAAGACCGGCGGAGATCTATTGACCTTGCCGGGCGGTGAGCCCATATCCCTGTGCGAGTTGCGTCAGGCGCACGAGAACTGGCTGCCCAACTATATGGGCGTGGCGTCGTAGACAGCGAATTGACGAGGAAGACCTAAAAATGCCGATGAATCCGGCGGAAATCGAGACTCTGGTCAAGGCCGCGCTTCCTGACGCCCAGATCAACATCGAAGACTTGCGCGGTGACGGCGACCACTATGCCGCCTACATCATATCCAGCGCTTTCAAGGGCAAGACCCGGGTGCAGCAGCATCAGATGGTCTACCAAGCCCTGCAGGGCCGCATGGGTAACGAACTGCACGCCTTGGCACTGCAGACCTCGGCGCCGCAGGACGAGTGAACTCGAAGCGGGTTGCCAGGAACCAGCGCCGGGCACCAGGGCCTGGCACGAAGGACTGACCAGGACTACGCGCAGAACTGTTAAGATCTGACTATTCGGGACTTGAGCGTCCCCTACCGGAGAGGAAATATCGCGATGGACAACGCCGTTTCGCAACGAATTACCCAGGAGGTCACGGACAACGATGTCGTGCTCTTCATGAAAGGCACTCCGGTATTTCCGCAGTGCGGATTCTCGGCATCGGTCGTGCAGGTGCTCTCGCATCTTGGCGTAAAATTCAAAGGTATCGACGTTCTGCAGGATCCCGGACTTCGCCAAGGTGTGAAGGATTTCTCCAGCTGGCCAACCATTCCGCAGCTCTACGTAAAGGGCGAGTTCGTCGGCGGCTGCGACATCATCCGCGAGATGTTCCAGGAAGGCGAATTGCAGGAGCTGTTCCAGAGCAAGGGCGTCGGCGGTCAAGTCGACGCTTGAAGACCGCTGTTGCAACACTTGAAATTAAGGCCGCGCCATCTAGCCCGGAATTCTCACCGTCACGCGGATTTCGCGTGC
>JAJFGM010000108.1 GCA_021776145.1 Kiloniellaceae bacterium
CCGGCGATATCGAAGCGCCGGGAGTCATTCGTCATACCGGTACCATGGCGCGACTGGCATTCGGCGAACGCGACGGCCGCGACAGCGACCGCGTCGAGGCGCTGTGCGCCGCCTGCGAGGCGGCCGGCATCGATTGCAAGGCATCGCGTGACATCAACAAGGACATCTGGACCAAGTTCGTCATGCTGTCGGCGCTGTCGGGGGCAACCGCCCTGTTCCGCGCGACGGTCGGCGAAGTTCTTGCCGATGGCGACCGGGCGAGGGTCCATGCCGCGCTGATCGACGAAACCCTGGCCGTCGCGTCGGCCTCGGGTGTCGGGCTTGCCGACGATCTGGGCGAAAAGCTCTTGGCCCAGTGCCGCGGCCTGCCGTTCGAGATGAAGAGTTCGCTTCTGGTCGACCTGGAACGCGGCAATCCGTTGGAACTGGATTGGCTGAGCGGCGCCGTGGTGCGCAAGGGCCGCGAATTGGGAGTTGCGACGCCGCAGCACGCAAAAGTGGTTGAAACGCTCGCACCCTACAAATCGGGCGCATGATATTTTGCTCCCCGAATTCCGCCCATTGCGTGGCCCGGAGTGGTTAATGCGTCGCCGTCGCGCGCTTTTATGTTGCGCCGGCCCATCGATCTTTGGAACCATACCGGCGGGAGGCGTGCGGAGGACCTCGAATTTCTCCGCTAACAATCAAAACGCGCCGCAAAATACAAGCGGTGCGGGGAGGAGAAAATGAGCACTGAATCGCCTGGAGCGGCGCGCTGCGCCGTCATTGTAGGACCTTACACCAGCGGAAAGACAACCCTTCTGGAATCGATGCTGTTCCAGGCCGGCGCGACGCACCGCAAGGGCTCGGTCATTGACGGCAATTCTGTCGGCGATCCCTCGCCCGAGGCCCGGCAACGGCAGATGTCGGTGGAGCCCAATGTGGCGCACTGCGAATACCTGGAAGACTCCTGGTCGATTATCGATTGCCCCGGTTCGGTCGAGTTCGCGCGTGACAGTCATACCGCGCTGATGGCCGCCGATCTTGCCATCGTGGTCGCGACGCCGGAAATCGAGCGAACGCTGACCCTGGCCCCGATTTTCAAGTTTCTCGACGACTACGAGATTCCCCATGTTGTGTTCATCAACAAGATGGATAAGGCCAACGTGCGCATGCGCGACTTGCTCGAGGCACTGCAGGCGGTGTCCAGCAAACCCCTGGTCCTGCGACAGGTGCCGATCCGCCAGGGCGAGGAGGTCACCGGTTTCGTCGATCTGGTAAGCGAGCGGGCCTGGAAATACAATCTCAACACACAGTCCGATCTGGTGGAGATGCCCGAGACCCTTGCCGATCGCGAAGGTGAGGCGCGGCAAGAGCTGTTGGAATCCCTGGCCGACTACGACGACAGCCTGCTCGAGCAATTGCTCGAGGACAAGGTGCCGGCGACCGACGAGGTCTACGGGCTGCTCGGCAAGGAGCTGGCCAGCGACCTCATCGTGCCGGTGCTTTTCGGATCGGCCGAGCAGGGCCATGGCATCACGCGCCTGCTCAAGGTGCTGCGTCACGAGGGTCCGCACCCCGGCGTGAGTGCCGCGCGTCTCGGTATTCCCGAGAGCGGTGGTTTCGCGGCAACGGCGGTCAAGACCTACCACGCCGCCCACACCGGCAAATTGACGCTGGCGCGGGTCTGGCGCGGCGAGATGGCCGAGGGCGTCACCGTCGGCGGTGAGCGGGCTTCGGCGCTGTA
This sequence comes from Kiloniellaceae bacterium, assembly GCA_021776145.1. Lineage (GTDB taxonomy): Bacteria > Pseudomonadota > Alphaproteobacteria > Kiloniellales > Kiloniellaceae > JAJFGM01. The sequence goes on from JAJFGM010000108.1 coordinate 1,727, forward strand.
CAAGATCATGGGCGGCGAGCAGCAAAAGATCAGCCGCGCGGTTGCCGGCGATCTCGTCGCGCTTGGCCGCATGGACGAGGTCGAAACCGGTGATCTCTTGACGCCGGATGGCCGTGTCACGGATTCCGACATGCTGTGGCCCCCTGTCGAGGATCCGGTCTACGCCATGGCGGTCGTGCCGCTCAACCGGCAGGACGAAGTCAAACTCAGTTCCTCCATCGCCAAGCTGACCGAGGAAGACGCGTCGCTGTCGGTCGAGCACAACCCCGATACCAATCAGATGCTGCTTTGGGGCCAAGGCGAAATGCACCTGCGCATCGCCGTCGACCGGCTGAAAAGCAAATATAACGTCGAGGTCGAGGTGTCGCTGCCGAATACGGCCTACAAGGAGACGATCCGCAAGCCGACCAAGCAGCACTCGCGTTTCAAGCGGCAGACCGGCGGGCACGGGCAGTTCGGTGACGTCCATGTCGAGATCCGTCCGCTGGCGCGCGGCGGGGGTTTCGAATTCGTCGACAAGGTGGTGGGCGGTTCGGTGCCACGCCAGTACATCGGCGCGGTGGAAACCGGAACCCGCGACTACCTGCAACGCGGACCCCTGGGTTTTCCGGTCGTCGACGTGCAGGTCACGCTGTACGACGGTCAACACCATGCCGTCGACAGTTCGGATCAGGCCTTCAAGACCGCCGGTCGTCTGGCGATGAGCGAGGGCATGCCCAACTGCAATCCGGTATTGCTCGAGCCGATCTACGAGGTGACCATTTCCGTGCCCAGCGATTTCACCAACAAGGTGCACAGCCTGGTCAGCGGTCGCCGCGGCCAGATCCTCGGGTTCGAGATTCGCCCGGGCTGGCAGGGTTGGGACGATCTCAAATGCCAGATGCCGCAGTCCGAATTGCAGGATCTGATCATCGAACTGCGGTCGTTGACCATCGGCGTCGGCAGCTTCCGGCAGAAGTTCGATCATCTGCAGGAACTGACCGGTCGCAACGCCGAAGTTGTCATCGAGGCACGCAAGGATGACTCGGCGCAACACTGAGTCCCGGGGACCCCGGCGGATGATGTCGCCCGAGCAAGCAACCCGCGCCGCCCGGCTGTTACGGACGGCGCGGGCCGACGCCAGGTCCATCGACGGACTGCCGGACGACTGTCGCCCGGGGACTGTCGACGATGGCTACGCCGTGCAGGAGGCTTTCATCGACCAGGAGGTTCTGGTCGACCAAGTCGGCGGCCAGGTCGCGGGCTTCAAGATCGGGGCCACCTCGGAGCGGGCACAGGCCTTTCTCGGCATCGACGGGCCCTTCTACGGTCAAGTCCTGCAAAAAAACCTCTTCGCCAGTCCGGCCCGTTTGATCGCCGGCGACTATAGCTTCCGCCTCATCGAGCCGGAGTTCGCATTGCGCCTGGGGGCGCCGCTGCCTGCGCGGGCGGAAGCCTATGGGCCAGAAGAAGTTGCCGCGGCGGTCGACGCCGTCGCGCCGGCCATCGAGGTCGTCGCATCGGCGCTGAGCGATTGGAACAGCCGCGGCATTGCCTCGATGATCGCCGACAACGGCTGCGATGCCGCTCTGGTCCTCGGCCCCATCTGGCATGCGGCTGGTGGCCTCGACCTGGCGCGGCACGAGGTCAATCTCAGTGTCAATGGCGAGGCCATAGGCAGCGGCAGCGGTGCCAACTGCCTCGGCCATCCGCTGAACGCCATGACATGGCTGGCCAATCAACGCGCCCGCCAGGGCAAGGGGCTGGATAGGGGGACCGTCGTCAGCACCGGGCTGATCACACCCTTCGCGCTGCTCGAAAGCGGCGACCAGGCGCTCGCGGACTTCGGCGCGCTCGGTAAGGTTACGCTGAGTTTTTCGTGATAGCTTGACTTCTCCTTCTTGCGGGCGGTTTTGCCTATTTGCGGGCGGTTATCCGGGCGTTTCGCGTCATTCGGCCATCGCCGCGCCGCCGCCGCTCGCGGACAGTTGAATTGCATGCGATGGGACCGCGTTCTACCTCTACGCCTGCGGAAACACATTCATGGGGCACGATATATGCTGCTGAGGATCAAAAAGGGCTGGGAACTGCCGGAATCCGCCGCGACGCCAGAGTCGCTCTATCTGCGTCGGCGCGACTTCATCAAGACCGCCGCCGCGGGCTCTTTGCTGCTTGGCGCCGGTGGCCTGCTCGGCGCCTGCGACGATGCGCCCAGCCAGACGGCCATGGCCGAGGGCGGCGCTGTCGGCGAGGCCGATCCCTCGGCGCACCTCTACCCCGTGGAGCGTAATCTGCGCTACCGTCTCGACCGTGACTTGACCGACGAACGCGATGCGACCACCTACAACAATTTTTACGAGTTCGGCTCGTCCAAGACGATTCACGAAAAGGCCCAGCAACTTCCGCTGCGGCCGTGGAACGTGGCGATCAGCGGCATGGTCGAAAAGCCGATGACCCTAGATATCGACGACCTCTTGTCGAAAATGCCGCTGGAAGAACGGCTCTACCGGCACCGCTGTGTCGAAGCCTGGTCCATGGCGGTTCCCTGGAGCGGTTTCCCCCTGCGCGCGCTGGTCGACCTGGCGCAGCCGCTGTCGTCGGCCAAGTACCTGAAGATGGTGACTTTCCAAGACAGTGACGTGGCGCCGGGTCAAAAGGCGGCCTGGTACCCCTGGCCCTATGTCGAGGGTCTCACCATGGCCGAGGCGCGCAACGATCTGGCCTTTATCGCCACCGGCCTCTACGGCAAGCCGATTCCCAAGCAGAACGGCGCGCCGTTGCGTCTGGCGGTGCCATGGAAGTATGGTTTCAAGTCGCTGAAGTCGATCGTTCTCTTCGAATTCACCGACAAAAAACCGCTGTCGTTCTGGGAAGAAATCCAGGGCAGCGAGTACGGTTTCTGGGCCAACGTCAATCCCGAAGTGTCGCATCCGCGCTGGAGCCAGGCGAGTGAGCGGGTGCTCGGTACGGATGAGCGGGTGCCGACCCTGCTCTACAACGGCTATGGCGAATTCGTCGCCGATCTATACAGCGGTATGGAAAAGAGCGAACGCCTCTTCATGTAGAAGAACGCCGGCCCGACGGTCTCGCGATTGCCCGCGGCGGCAACACACTCCACGCAAAAAAAATGCCGGGCCACGAGGGCCCGGCAAGTCGAACAGGGAGGCTTTACGTCTGGGAGACGAAGGACCTCCAATATGTGGGAGGCCCTGGGTCCGGACGCAGAGCGTCCAGAAGACACCCGGCGGGGGGCGCCGGACATCCAAGAATGCTGCAACGCAACATCTATGAGATAAACATAAGGCATGACAGCTTATTTAGTACCGACAATACGTCAGTGCCGATATGCGGGAACTGCATAGCTGGCGCACGTCAATTCAGTCATTTGAATTCGTTACATTTTTCCAGGTTCTTCTAAGCGAGAAGCGCGCCCCGCGGAGGCAAATTCTTGCCAGCCCGGGTGAGTTTCGCGAGCGAACCGGGTAAATTCGTACATCGCGCGCGCCATCGACTGCATAAGGCAGCTTTATATATCCATCGGATCGCAGGCTGTCATATCGCCGAATTGGAGCCCGCTCCAACGTCGTGGCAATGACGAGGCGATGCCGTCAGAAATCTGTTTCAGCGACCTTGCGCAACAGAAAGTCGCGGAACACGCTGATACGCTTCGACGCCCGCATCTCCTCGGCGTAGACAAAATAGGCATCGAGCTGCGGGCCCTGGCTGTGATCGAGGACCTGCACCAGATTGTTGTTGCCCTGGGCCATGAAATTCGGAAGGGCGCCGATTCCGGCACCGGACTCAACGGCGCGCATGACGCCATAGACGTTATTGACCGCCATCGCGGCACGGCGCAGGTGGCCGTCCTTGTGGCCGATGCGCAGCAGCCAGTTGACGTCGGGTACGGGCGGGCGGACATCCTCGCCATAGACGATGATGCGGTGCCCGTCCAGCTCTTGCGGCGACTGCGGCCGCCCGTGTTTCTTGCAGTAGCCCACTGATGCGTAAGCGTTCATGTTGATGGTCATCAAGTGGCGCTGGATTAGGTCGGGCTGGCGCGGCGGCGCCAGGCGCACGGCAACGTCGGCTTCGCGCATCGACAGATCGAGCTCGCGGTCGGATAACAGCAGGTGGACCACGATCTCGGGGTAGACCTCGAGGAACTCGTTCAAACGCGCCGACAGCCAGTGCGAGCCAAAGGCGACGGTCGTGGTGATTTTCAAGGCGCCCTTGGGGCGGTCCTTGCTTTCGGTGAGCTGCGCTTCGGTCATGGCCAACTTGCCGAAAACCTCGTGCGCCGTGCGGTACAGCAGCTCGCCCTGCTCGGTCAGGATCAGGCCGCGGGCGTGACGGTGAAACAACGGGACGCGCAGCGTTTCCTCCAGGGCCGAGACCTGGCGGCTGACCGCCGACTGGCTGAGGTTGAGGCTTTCGCCGGCATGGGTAAAGCTGCCGGCCTCGGCCACGGCATGGAAGATGCGCAGCTTGTCCCAGTCCAGGATCGAGGCGCCCAATCGCCTCTTGCGGGGCGCAACTATGTCGTCCACGGGCGTTCTCCTTCAACTCTGTCGGCATCCCCGCCCTGGTGTCCTTCCGATCGTGAAATTCATGCCATTGAATTTCACGATGGGAAGGACACCAAACACTTGAATCTAGTGTGATTCAGCTCCCAAAATACGGCTCAAATAATGAGCCATATTTCGGGACCATAACACTAGCTGCCGCGGCAATTCGGCGGCGCCAATTACGCCGCTGCGGCAGGCTACGGACTATTCGGCGGCGCGCTGCGCTCCGGCCTCTGCCGCGGCCAGGTATTTCTCGCTTTCCAGCGCCGCCATGCAGCCCATGCCGGCGGCGGTCACCGCCTGGCGGAACACCTTGTCGACGCAATCGCCGGCGGCAAAGACACCCGGCACCGAGGTGCGCGTCGAGTTGGCGGCGGCGACGATGTAGCCTTCCGCGTCCATCTCGACGCTGTCCTTGAAGACCGCCGTTGCCGGGTCGTGGCCGATGGCGACGAAGAACCCGGTCACCGCCAGGTCGCTGACCGCGCCGGTCTTGACGTTCTTCAGGCGCGCGCCTTCGACGCCGTCCATCGGGCCGCTGCCGCCCAGGATCTCGGTCACTACGCTGTCCCAGATAACATCCACCTTGGGGTGGTCGAAAAGGCGCTGCTGCATGATCTTTTCGGCGCGTAGCGTGTCGCGGCGATGAATCAGCGTGACCTTCGAACAGATGTTGGCCAAGTAGAGCGCCTCCTCGACGGCGGTGTTGCCG
>JAJFGM010000109.1 GCA_021776145.1 Kiloniellaceae bacterium
TTGCGCCTGGGCCGCGTCGCGCGCGGCTTGTGGGGGGCCCACCCCACGGCGCCACGCGCTCCTTGCCCTGGCGAAAATCCGCTCCCGCCGAGACCGCAACCTGAATCTCAACAGGCCCTAGTGGCAAGACGGTAAGGATGATGCAAGAAGACATCCGGGCCGACGCGCGCGGCAACCAAACCGGCTCCGCGATCGCCCTGGTGCTGGCGGGCCTGTTCTGCATGTCTTTGATGGACTCCCTAGCCAAGGTCCTCGGCGAGGCCTACGCCATCGCGCAGATCGTCCTGCTGCGCAATCTCTTCGGTTTGCTGCCGATCCTGGTGATGGTCTGGCGCGGCGGCGGACTGGCGACGGTGCGCTGCCGGCAACCCCTGGCCCAGACCCTGCGCATCGGCTTTGGCCTCGGTGCCGCGTTCCTGTTCTTTCACGGCTTGCGCTTCCTGCCGCTGGCCGAGGCCTTCGCCATCAGCTTCGCCGGGCCGCTGTTTATCACCGCGCTGTCGATTCCGATCCTCGGCGAAAAGGTCGGCGCGCGGCGCTGGGCGGCGGTTGTCGTCGGCTTCCTCGGCGTCCTGGCGATCCTGCGACCGGGTGCCGACGCCTTTCGAATCGAGGCTCTACTGCCACTTGGCGCCGCGCTTTGTTACGCCATGGTGATGTTGATCACGCGCCGCCTGTCGCGCAGCGACTCCACAACATCGATTCTCTTTTGGACCGCCCTCGGATCCGCGACCGTGGCCGGCCTCTTGTCGCTGCGGGGATGGAGCATGCCGACGCCGGGCGACTGGGGCCTGTTCGCCGCCATGGGCGCGGCCGGCACGGCGACCATGTTCTGCATGGCTTCGGCCTATCGCCGCGCCCAGGCCGCCGCGCTGGCGCCCTTCGACTACTCGATCCTGCTGTGGGGCCTGCTGCTCGGTTGGCTGATCTGGCACGAGCTGCCGGATCCGCGGATCTGGCCGGGCGCCGCGGTGCTGGTGGCCTGCGGTCTCTACATCATCCACCGGGAAACCCGGGCACCACGCGCGGCTGCGACCAGCCCGGACTAGCCTTCCCAACCAAAAGGCTTGGCGTTCATTCCAGCCGGGCATCGAGCGGCGCCTTGCGGGGCTCCAGGGGATAGCTCAGTTCGGGTGTGTATATGGCCCCCTGTTGCGCCAGGTAGCTGGAGAAGAGCGTAAATTCAGTCACCTCGAAGGGTGCCGCTCGGAACAGGCCATGCGCGGCAATGAAGCTGTGCAGCCTGGGACCCGGGCCGCTCTTGAAGCGGGCCAGGGTGACGTGCGGCTTGTACTTGCGCTTCGAAGGCTCCATGCCGGCGGATTGCAAAGCCCGCTCGATCTTGCCCTGCAGCCGCTCCAGGTCTGGGTTCGGCGCGACTCCGGCCCACAGCGCCCGCAGGCGCCGGCCTTCGCCGAAGTGCCCCAGTCCCTCGATCTGCAGGGGAAAAGACTCGAAACGCAGGCCCGCCAGGGCGGCGTCGATGTCGTGGCACTCGCCGCCGTCGGCCTCGCCGATGAAACGCAGGGTCAGATGCAGGTTCTCCGCCGCCACCCACTTGGCGCCGGGCAGGCCGTCCCGCAAACCCTCGAGGCGGTCGCGCAAATCCTGCGGCAAGGCGATGGCGACAAACAAGCGCAAGCGCTTCTCCTGTAAACTGAGGCGTCTACGGGGACGCCCTCCTCACGGACAGGGATAGGTGTAGATCTTGTGAACCGCCTCGATATCGGCGAGGACCGACGGACTGAGATCAAGGTCGATGGCGGCGATATTGGTCTTCAGTTGCGCCATGCTCGTCGCGCCAATGATGGCAGCGGTGAGAAACGGCCGCGAGGCAACGAAAGACAGCGCCATCTGCGCCGGGTCGAGGCCGTGATCCCTGGCCAAATCGACATAGGCGCGAATCGCCGCGTCTGCCTGGGCACCCCTGTAGCGCGGGTTGTCGGGCCACAGAACGCGGCGCGCGCCGGCGGGCTGGGCGCCGTCGAGATACTTGCCGGTCAAGGTGCCGGCGGCCAACGGCGCATAGGCGAGCAGGCGGCAGTCCTCGCGAATCGCCACTTCGGCCATGCGGGTCTCGAAGCTGCGGTTGAGGAAACTGTAGGCATTCTGCACCGAGACCATACGCGGTCCCTTGCCGGCCTCGGCCAGCGTAAGGAAGCGCATCGCGCCCCAGGGATTCTCGTTCGACAGGCCGACCGTGCGCACCTTGCCGGCCCGCACGACGTCATCGAGCGCGGCAAGGGTTTCCTCGAAGGAGGTCATTTCCTCTTCGGCATCGTGCTCGTAGGCGAGCTGGCCGAAGGTGTTGGTGTTGCGATCCGGCCAATGCAATTGGTAGAGGTCGACGTAGTCGCAGCGCAACCGTTTGAGGCTCGCCTCGAGGGCCGCCGTGATGTGTTCGCGATTGAAGCGGGTGGTACCGCCACGAATGTAGGGAAAACGGTCCGAGGGCCCGACCACCTTGGTGGCGACAACGACCTTGTCGCGGTTGCCGCGCGCCGCCATCCAGTTGCCAATAATTTCTTCGGTGCGGCCATAGGTCTCGGCGCGGGTCGCGATCGAATACATCTCGGCTGTATCGAGGAAATTGATGCCCTGCTCGAACGCATAGTCCATCTGCTCGAAACCTTCGGCCTCGCTGTTCTGTTCTCCCCAGGTCATGGTGCCGAGGCAGAGCGCACTGACTTCGATTTCACTTCGGCCGAGGCGGTTGTAACGCATCCCGAGGCTCTCCGGTTCAATTAAGGATTTTCGGCGGAACGGCTATAAAAGCAGGGCGAGAACCCCGGTGTAGCCGTAGAGACGATTGTTGCAGATTTCACCGTTGGCAAAGAATCCAGTCAGCGGGATGTCGCCGAGATTGGCACGGATCTGCAGCATTTCTTCGGAGTTCGGCCCGAAAAGATGCTGACCGCGCGCGATGCAGGAGTAATAGAGCGCCGCCCGCGGTACGCTGCCAGCGCGTGCATCAACATCGCGCAGCATGCGATTGAGGTCTTCCTGCGCCGCCGCGTGATCGCGCCGGCAGAAGTTCATGTGGCTGCCGCGCGTCACCCTTTCGCCGACCTCGATCCAACCGCGCTGCTGGTCGACACCCATGAGGTTGCGAACCAGGTAGTCGCCCGTGTCGCTGCCGGGTATGGGAAAGGAGACATAGATGTATCCGCCGATGCGACTGAGGTCACGGGCAAGCAACTCGCCGACGTCCTCTTTGAGGACCTCGAGCGCCGGACGATCGTCGAGCGTCTTGACGGTCATGTCTTCGCCATCAGTGATGCAACGCGGCGGGCCGATTGGGGTGCAGCCCTGCGTCAACCCGGCAACGACCAATTGGTCGGAAGCCAGCAGTACGCCGGAAAGACCGCCTTCGGTGACCTCGCCGGCGATCTGCGGCGAAGGACCGCGAGACGACGTCAGGCCGCCGACCAGATAGGCCGAGGTGCGTTCGGCGACGTCCGCGATGATTTCGGCGACGTCGCGGTTACGCGGGTCGCCGTGCACGACGCCGAGGATCGGATGGCGCTGCGCGATCCAATCACCGTGTTCGGCATTAAAGTCTTCGAGGTCGTGGACCACCGGCGCAAAAAGGCGAAAGGCCTCGTCAGGCAAGGCGCCGACAAGCAGGGAGATGGCCGGGCAGCCGTAGAATTCGGCACCGCCACTGACGACACCGATGCCGACACTGCCGACCCAGGTCTCGATGCGCGTCTTCTCGCGCAAGAAGGTGAGAACCGACCCCAAGTCGTCGGCCAGCAGGTCCGTGACATAGAGGAACCCGAGATTTGCTCCGGGCGGCAGCTCGCCCAGGGCGTCACAACAGGCCTTGGCGGCGGTCGCCCAGCCGCCGCCCGCATCGAGTGCCGCGTGCGCCGCCTTGAAGTGGCCGGCCTTGACGGACCCGGCGCGGATACCCGCGTTCTCGCTCATCAATCCGTGTTCCCGTTGTGCCCAACCGACGCCAGCAGGCGTTGAACGGCGGGCAGGATGCCCTCGACGATGACGGCAACGCCGGCGGCATTGGGATGAATGCCATCGGCTTGATTGTACCGCGGCTGCATGGCCACGCCCTCGAGGAAAAAAGGATAGAACTCGACCTTATGGCGTTTGGCGAGGCGCGGAAAGACTCCATCGAATGCCGTGGCGTATTCGCGCCCCAAATTGCGCGGCGCCAGCATTCCGGCCAAGAGCACCGGCAGGCCGCGTTCGCGCAAACGCCGCAGAACGGAATCGAGGTTGTCGAAAGTGACATCGGGGTCGAGCCCCCTGAGACCGTCGTTAGCGCCCAATTCGACCAGCACGGCATCGGCGCCATCGGCCAAGGCCCACTCCAGCCGCGCCCGACCCGAGGCGCTTGTATCGCCGGAGTTGCCCGCGTTGATGACGCGAACGGTCTGGCCGCGTGCCGCGAGGGCAGCCTGCAGCTGCTCTGGAAAGGTCTCGCCGGCCGCCAGACCATAGCCATGCACCAGACTGTCGCCAAAGGCAACGAGGCGCACCTCGGCGGCCGACGTCGGTGCAACCAGCAATAAAGCCGCCATCGCCAGGCTTGTCGCGCCGATGACCACAGAGGCGAAAAGGGGAGGAAAGCGCATGCCGATGCCGAGGAGTCGCCGAACCGAGGATCCAAACATAGGATATCGGCCCGAGGTTCGGCCATATCAAGCTGCCCGGATGTCAACCAGCTTCGCACGGCAAGGCGAAGCGGGCGTTGAAATGTCGCCATGGCGGGCCATATGCCCGCTTAAGCCCGCAGGGAGGACCGCAGCATTTCTCGCGCCATCGCCGACCCCGTCATCGTCCTTGAGGACCTGCGGCTGACCTTGCCATCGCTGGCCGGGCCGGTGGAAATATTGCGCGGCCTGACGACCGAGGTGCGGCGCGGCGAGACGCTCAGCGTGGTCGGGCCCTCGGGATCGGGGAAGTCCTCGATGATGATGGTGATCGCCGGGTTGCAGCGGCAAAGCGCTGGCCACGTTGGCATTTGCGGCCACGACCTCGGGTCCCTGAACGAAGACGAACTGGCGCGATTTCGCCGCGACAATGTCGGTATCGTATTCCAGGACTTCCATCTCGTCCCGACCATGACGGCGATCGAAAACGTCGCCATCCCGCTTGAGTTGGCCGGCCGCCGCGATGCCTTCGAGCGCGCCGCCGACGCCCTCGACGCCGTCGGACTTGGCCATCGTCTGACCCACTATCCGGCACAGCTTTCAGGTGGCGAACAGCAACGCACGGCACTGGCCCGCGCGGTTGCGCCACAACCGGCGCTGATCCTCGCCGACGAGCCAACCGGCAACCTTGACGGCGAAACCGGCGCCCAGGTCATCGACCTGCTGTTTCAATTGCAGGCGCGTAACGCCGCGACCTTGATGCTGATCACCCACGATCCGTTTCTGGCGTCGCGCTGCGCCCGCCATCTGCGCCTGCAGGACGGCCGCATCCTTGACGCGACGGACGGCAGCCCCGCGGCGACCGCAAGCCGGAGACACGTCGACGAGCCGCACCCGTGACCGCGACCGTCGGCACCTCGCCGGCGCCATCGGCGCCGTCAACCACGGCAATGCCTGGTAGCGACCTTGGCCTTGCCCTGCGTATCGCCCGCCGCGAGCTGCGTGGCGGCCTGAAAGGCTTTCGCATTTTCCTCGCCTGTCTGGCGCTTGGGGTCGGCGCCATCGCCGCGATCGGTTCGGCTTCACAGGCCGTGTTGCAGGGTCTGCGCTCGGAAGGCCGCGTCATTCTCGGCGGTGACATGGATCTGCGCCTGACACATCAGCAGGCGACTGAAGATCAACGTCGCTGGCTGGCGGCACGGGCCAACGTCTCGGAAATTTCGACCATGCGCGCCATGGCACGCGGCGAGGGCACGGCCTCGAAGCGGACGCTGATAGAACTCAAGGCGGTCGACGGCCTTTACCCGCTTTTTGGCCAACTGCAACTGTCGGACAAGACCGTCGCTGTCGAGGGAAAGTCGACGGCCGTCGATTTGCCCCCCCTCGACTTTGCCGCCGCCTTGGCCCAGCGCGACGGACTTTGGGGCGCCGTCGTCGATGCCGGCGTCTTGCGCCGTCTCGATGTCGGGTTGGGCGAAACAGTGAAGGTCGGCGATGCCCACTACCGTCTGAGCGCGGTCCTCGAACGCGAGCCCGACCGCGGTTCGCGCGCCTTTACGCTGGGGCCAACCTTTCTGGTCGCCGCGGCGTCGTTGCCGGACACCGGGCTGATCCAGCCCGGCAGTCTGGTGCGTTATCACTATCGCCTGAAACTGACTCCCGGGATCACCACCCAAAACATGCGACAGGAGCTGGCGCGCGACCACCCGGAGGCGGGCTGGCGCATTACCGACGCCGAAAGCGCGGCGCCGCGCATCAGCCGCTTCGTGCATCGTCTGACTCTTTTCATGACGCTGATCGGGCTGACCGCGCTTCTGGTCGGCGGCGTTGGCGTCGGCAATGCCGTGAGCAGCTACTTGGAACGCCGGACCGCGACCATCGCCACCTTGAAATGTCTCGGCGCCCCGGGCGGCCTGATCTTCCGCGTGTATATGGTACAGATCATGGCCCTGGCCGGTCTCGGCGTCGCCATCGGCCTCGGCCTCGGGGCCTTCAGCCCCTTTGCCGTGGCCGCCCTCACCGAGCAGGTTCTGGGGTGGCGCCCAGCCGCCGCCGTCTATCCATTGCCGCTGTTGCTGGCCGGTGTTTTCGGACTGCTGACCGCCGCCACCTTTTCACTTTGGCCGCTTGCCCGGGCCGGCGCCATCGAGCCGGCGGCGCTGTTCCGCGATCACATCGGCGGCGCCCACGGGCGGCCGCGAGCCCCTATGCTGGCGGCCATCGGCCTCTGCACCCTCGCCCTCGCCGGCCTTGCCGTGGCCACCGCCAGCGACACCCGCATGGCCATCTATTTCGTCGCCGGAGCCCTCGCCGTGCTGCTGATCTTTCGCCTTGCCGCGCAGGCCATGATCAGCCTGGCCCGTCGCCTTGGCAGGCCGCGACAGCCGCTGCTGCGCCTGGCGCTGGCCAACCTCTGCCGACCCGGCGCGCCGACGGCCTCGATCGTCATGTCGCTGGGCCTCGGCCTTACCCTACTGGTCGCCATCGCGCTGATCGAAGGCAACCTGGAGCGTGAAATCGAGCAGTCGCTGCCCGAAGAAGCACCCGGTTTCTATTTCATCGATATTCAGAACGACCAGGTCGAGGCCTTCGATACCCTGCTCGGCGTCCTGCCCGGCGTCGAGGGATTCGAACGCGTGCCGATGTTGCGCGGACGCATCACCGCGGTCAACGGCCGGGCCCCTTCCGACATCGAAATCCCGCCCGAGATCGCCTGGGTGTTTCGCGGCGACCGCGGCCTGACTTGGGCCCGCCAAGCCCCGCCGGACACGCGCCTCGTTGCCGGTGACTGGTGGCCAGCCGACTACAGCGGCCCGCCGCTGGTTTCGCTCGACCGTGCCGTTGGCGAGGGTCTCGGCATCGGCCCCGGCGACAGTCTCGGCATCAACATTCTCGGCCGCGACGTCGAGGTGACGATCGCCAACCTGCGGCGTATCGACTGGTCGGACCTCAGCATCAACTTCGTCATGGTCTTCTCACCCGGCCTTTTGGAAGGAGCACCGCAGACCCACATTGCCGCCGTGCAAACCGCCGCCGCGGCGGAAGACGACATCGAGATCGCCGTCACCAATCGCTTCGCCAACGTCTCGTCCATCCGCGTCAAGGAAGCCCTGCAGCAGGTTGCCGAGCTGATGGGTCATATCGCCGCCGCGGTGCGCGCCATCGCCGCGATCGCGATCCTGGCCGGCACTCTGGTCCTCGCCGGCGCCCTGGCGGCCGGCCAGCAGCGGCGGATTTACGACGCCGTGGTGCTCAAGGTGCTGGGCGCGACGCGGGCCAAGATCGCCATCGCCTTTGCCCTAGAAGATGGGCTGCTTGGTCTCGCCACCGCCGGCATCGCCGCCATCCTCGGCAGCCTGACGGCCTTTCTGGTGCTAACCCAAATCATGCGCGCGTCCTTTGTACTGCTGCCGCAGGCGGTTTGGATGACAGCGCTTTTCGCCTGCGTCTTGACCCTGTTCTTCGGTTTCGCGGGCACCTATAGGGCGCTCGGTCAAAAGGCCGCGCCGCTGCTGCGCAACGAATAGGCCCCTCAGCAAGCGGCGACTGCTTACGAAATGCCTGCTAGACTAGCCCCAGTGCAAGTTTGGTCCAGGGGGAAATGCCTAAATTACAACAGTTTGAGTGTGGTTTAGAAAGAGATAACGGATTTTTCAATCGCGCGAAATAGGTTGATTTGGACGACTCAAAGCCCAATATTGCACTTGAGTTTTCTGCTGGGATCAACAAAGGGGTTATCAATGGCATTCGGTCCTGAACGCAAGACCATGACCCGGACGCAAGCGCAGCAGGCGGACATCGATGTCGGCCTGCGCAGCTACATGACGCGGGTCTACAACTATATGTCTCTCGCCCTCGTTATGACGGGTCTGGTCGCCTTCGGCGTCTCCCAGAGCCCGACCATACTGAATGCGATCTACGGAACACCGTTGAAATGGGTGGTCATGCTGGCGCCCTTGGGCATGGTGTTCTTTCTCTCCGCCCGTATCGCGCGCATCAAGGCCACGACGGGGCAGATGCTGTTTTGGGCTTTCGCCTGCCTGATGGGGCTGTCGCTTTCCTATATCTTCATTGCCTATACCGGCGCTTCGGTTACGCGGGTCTTCTTCATTACCGCGGGCGCCTTTGCCGGACTGAGTCTGGTCGGTTACACGACCAAGAAGGACCTGTCGGGCATGGGCACGTTCCTGATCATGGGCGTGATCGGCCTGGTCATCGCCATGGTTGTGAACATGTTTATCGAGTCGAGCATGCTGCAGCTCGGCATCTCGGTGCTCGGCGTTTTGATCTTCGCCGGCCTCACCGCCTACGATACGCAGAAGATCAAACTGATGTATGCCGAAGCCGACGGCAGCGAAACGAGCGAGAAGAAGGCGATCATGGGCGCATTGACGCTCTATCTCGACTTCCTCAACATGTTCATCTTCCTGCTGCACATCTTCGGTGCGGCACGCGAATAAGGCAAATCGCACTCAATGACTTAAAAAGGGCCCGGCATTGTACCGGGCCCTTTTTTGTTGTCTGCTCGCCGCCACGGCCAATGACGGAGACTCCAGATATGCTCGACCCCAAGCAACGCGTGATCATGGTATCGGGCGCCAACCGTGGCATCGGGTTGGCGGTTGCCCGCAATCTCGCCGCCAAGGGATTTGGCCTGAGCCTTGGCGCCCGCGACCTCTCGGCCCTAGAGGCCGTGGCGCCGCAAGCTGATGGAGGGATATCCCTGCAGGCCTACGAAGCCAGCGACCCCGCCGCCGGCCGGGCTTGGGTCGAAGCGGCCCTAGAACGCCATGGCCGTATCGACGGCCTGGTCAACAACGCCGGCATCTATCGCCCGACAGGCTTCCTCGACGAGGACGAAAGCGGCCTCGACGAGATGTGGGCGGTCAACGTCAAGGCGCCGCTGCGCCTCATCCGCGCCGCTTGGCCACACCTCAAGGCCGCCGGCAGCGGCCGCGTTGTCAATGTCGCCTCGATGTCGGGCAAGCGGGTCATGGGCGAGGCCATCGGATACACCATGTCGAAGTTCTCGCTGGTCGCCCTGACGCACCAGGTGCGGCGCAGCGGGTGGGAAGACGGAATCAGGGCCACGGCCATCTGCCCAAGCTTTGTCAACACCGACATGGCCGCCGGAATCACGGATCAAAGGGGTGGCGCCATGACTCAACCGGAAGATTTGGCCGAACTCGTCGCCACGGCGCTGGCTCTGCCCAACACCGCATCCGTTGCCGAATTGACGGTGAATTGGAACTACGAGGTCGGTTTCTGACTCCTGCCAATCAATCTCGGGAGCCTCGCTTTCCCCAGATGAAGGTCTACCACTATACTCGGCGCTGTCGGACCAACACCGCCGCGTGACATGGAGGGATCAGTCATGACCCGTTGGATACGCTTCGAACTCGAAGGCGAGGACGCCTTCGGCACGCTTGAGGGCGAGACGGTCGTTGTTCATCGGGGTGACATGTTCGGCGAAACGGCCGCCACCGGCACCAGGCTGGCGCTGTCCGACGTCACCCTGCTGACGCCCTGCCAACCCGGTAAGATGATTGCCTTGTGGAACAATTTCCACGCCCTCGCCGCCAAGCTAGGGCTGGCAACACCGCTACACCCGCTCTATTTTTTCAAGGCCGCGACCTCGTTCCTTGCCGGCGGCGGCGCTATCCGCCGGCCCGCTGGCTACGACGGTCGCATCATCTACGAGGGCGAACTCGGCATCGTCATCGGCAAGACCTGCAGCCACATCGACGAGGCCGCGGCGGCGGACCACATCTTCGGCTACACCTGCATCAACGATGTCACCGCGGTCGATATCTTGAACGCGGATTCCAGCTTTCCGCAGTGGGCCCGGGCCAAGAGCTTCGACAGTTTCGGTGTTTTCGGACCGGTCATCGCAACCGGGCTGGATCCGGCCGGCCTGGTCGTGCGCACCATTCTCAACGGTCAGGAGCGGCAAAACTACCCGGTCAGCGACATCGTCTTTCAGCCCGCACGTATCGTCAGTCTAATCTCGCGCGACATGACACTGCAGCCCGGCGATGTCATCGCCTGCGGCACCTCGGTCGGCGCCGGTTCGATGAAAGAGGCGCGCAATGAGGTCACCATCCGCATCGAAGGCATCGGCGAGCTCACCAACCTCTTCGAACAGAGCCACTAGTGCTATCCCACTTGCCTACTAAATGCAGCGTCCGCCATCGACTTCCATGGTGACGCCGGTGATGAACCCGGCTTCGTCGGATACCAGATAAAGCGCGGCGGCAGCGATATCCGCCGGCGTCGAAAAGCGTCCCATTGGTATGGTGGCGACGAACTTGGCACGATTCTCCGGTGTGTCGGGCATGCCCATAAAGGTCTCCAACAGGCCGGTCTCGCCGATGACGGGACAGACCGCGTTGACGCGAATGCGGTCCGGCGCCAACTCGACCGCCAGCGACTTGGTCATGATATTGGCCGCCCCCTTTGAGGCGTTGTAGACCGACAGGCCAGGCCGCGGCCGCAGCGCGGCGGTCGATGAGGTGTTGAGAACGACGCCGCCGCCCTGCTGCTTGAAGATCGGCAGTACCTCTTGCACCGCAATATAGATCGCCTTGATGTTCACATCGAAGATGCGGTCGAATTCCTCGTCGGAAACCTCGGCAATCGATTTGTTGCGGTGCGCGAAGCCCGCATTGTTGACCAGGATATCGAGGCGGCCATAGGTCTCCATCGCCGCCGCGATCATCGACTGAACGTCACCGCGCCGGGTGACGTCGGCCATGACCGGAACGGCCTTGCCGCCGGTCTCGGCGATCTCCGCGGCAACCCGGTTGGCACCGGCCTCGTTGATATCGGCAACCACGACCGCGGCCCCCTCGGCGCAAAATAGCCGCGCCATGCCTTCACCGAAACCCGACCCCGCCCCAGTCACCAGGGCCACCTTGCCGTTCAATCGCATCGTCTTGCCTCCCCTTCGCTTATTCTGTCCCGCATCCGCCTAGTGGCTCGACACAGAGATTATGACTGTTCAACCGTGCTTGATGGCCACGGTCTTGGTGCGGCTGAAGCCGTAAAGCGCCTCGAAGCCCTTTTCGCGGCCGTAACCCGAATGTTTGACGCCGCCAAACGGCAATTCAACACCGCCGCCGGCGCCGTAGTTGTTGATGAAGACCTGCCCGCAGTCGAGCGCGCGGGCCAGGCGCATCTGGCGCCCGCCGTCGCTCGTCCAGACACCAGCCACCAGCCCAAAGTCGGTGGCGTTGGCCATGCGAATGGCCTCGGCCTCGTCCTCGAAGGAGAAGGCCGCCAGCACCGGGCCAAAAACCTCTTGCTGTGCCAGTTCGTGATCGAGCGGCACGGCATCAAAAAGGCAGGGCGCCGCATAGTAACCGCCCTGCGGCGCATTGGCGGCGATCCGGCCGCGTGCCAGCGGTTTATAGCCGGCGTCGGCGGCACGACCGAGAAAGCCCTGCACTCTTTCGTGCTGTGCCTTGTTGATCAGCGGACCACAGTCGAGGTCGGCATCCCAGGGTCCAGCTTGCAGGGCGGCGAAGTCGTCGCAAAGACGCTCAAGCACCTGGTCCTTGATCGGCGCCTGGACCAACAATCGGCTGCCGGCCGAACAGGTCTGGCCAGCGTTCTGCACGATGGCCTTGACGGCCATGCTCAAGGCCGCGTCCAGATCGGCGTCGGCAAAGACGATTTGCGGCGACTTGCCACCGAGCTCGAGCGTCACCGGACAAAGGCGCCGGGCGGCCGCCTGGGCCACCTGACTGCCGGTTTCCGGCGAACCGGTGAAAGAGATGTGATCTATGCCGCGGTGCGCCGCGAGTGCCGCGCCGGCCTCGGCCCCGATACCGGTGACGATGTTGATGGCCCCAGGCGGAAATCCGACCTCGGCAGCCAGTTCGGCGATGCGCAGGACGCTGAGACAGGCGTCCTCGGCCGGCTTGACGACGGCGGCGTTGCCCATGGCCAGCGCGGCCGCCAGGCTGCGCCCGATAATCTGGGCGGGGTAGTTCCACGGAATGATGTGGCCGGTGACACCGTGCGGTTCGCGCAAGGTCAGGGCGGTGAAGCCCTCGCTGAAGGGGATGGTATCGCCGTGCACCTTATCGGCGGCGGCTCCGTAGAACTCGAAGTAGCGGGCACAGGCGCGAATATCGGCGGCGCCCTGGCTCTTGGGCTTGCCGGCATCACGTGACTCCAACGCCGCCAAGCTTTCAAAATCTTCGAGAATTGCAGCGCCCAGGCGCTGCAGAAGTCGCCCACGCTCGGCGGCGTCGAGGCGACCCCAGGCGCCGTCGAGCGCAACCCTGGCGGCACTAACGGCGGCGTCGATGTCGGCTTCGCCGCCGCGCGCCAAGCGCGCAAAGACGCTGCCGTCGCCAGGGTCGATAACCGGTAGCCAAGCGCCACCGGATGGCGGCTGCCAGGTGCCACCGATGAGATTTTCGTAGTCGCGCATCGTAATCCCTATACACCTGGGCCGCAGCGGAGCCGCGGCAAGAGGCACACAGGGTAGCTTAGCCCGATAATCCCGCGCAAAGGCAATTGCGCCGTCGGTCGGGTACGATGGCGCCAAATCTAATGCGACTGGAAAATAACTCGGAGACTTCGGGAGGCGTCCGGCACGAAAATGGCGGGTCAGCCGCCCATTTTTTCGACCAGGCCACGCAGGCGAGCGATGAGAGCCGTACCAAGGTCGCCGCCGCTGCCTTCGATGTTCTTGTCGAGCACGGTGCGCAGGGATTGGATATGCGCGGCCACCAATTTGAGCGTCGGCGGCTGCGGGTCGTCGATCGACTTGAGAAGCTTGGAAAGCGAATCACCGACGTCGGTCATCAAGGGATAGCCGAAGCTTGTACCCTGTCCCTTCACGTTGTGGGTGATCTCGCGCATGGTCTTACATTGCATGTCCCAGGTACTGCTGTCGGACATTGCCGTGTCGATCGCCGTTTCGAGATTGGACACGTCAGACTGCGCGCCTTCGAGGTACATCTTCTTGAGTTCCGCCATAGGATCGTCGGCATCCAGGACCGCCGAATCCCTGTCGTTCCCAAGCTTGAGTCCCTGGGCGCCCGCCATAACTTTGCTCCTTCGCGGCTTGCCGCATACACCGGTCTTGAGGCCATGATAGGCGCGCAATAGTTAACAGGTTCTCTTCGTAAGTGCCTTTCAACGCCCAGGTTTATCGCCGCGGGCATAAATTCGCTCAAGGTTCCATGGTGGGCTTGGAGCGGGTCGTTCCAGGTGCCGGTTGCACGCCCTTCCGCCGGTCGCCAGGCTTCGGCACTTTTCTTGCCCACGCGCCGGCGCCATACTGTCCGGAACAGAAAAATGCCTGGGAATTCCGCCATGTCCGCCTACCTCGTCGCCCACGTCAAAGTGACCAACCCAGAAGCCTTCAAGGCCTATGGCGCAGCCGTTCCAGCAGTCGTCGAGGCTTTTGGTGGGCGCTATCTCGTGCGCGGCGGAGACCCCGAAGTGCGCGAGGGAAACTGGACCGTACCGCGCTTGGTGATAATCGAATTCGACGATCTGGAGGCGGCCCGAAGGTTTTACGAGTCTCCGGAATACCAAGAGATCCTGCCGCTGCGCCTAGCCGCTTCGGATGGCACGGTGGCCCTCGTCCCAGGCATTTAGCGCGTGCCGGGACGACTTCACGGCAAGGTCGCGATCGTCACTGGCGGCGCCTCGGGCATCGGCCGCGCCATTGCCCGACGCTTTGCCGCGGAAGGCGCCCAAGTTGTCATTGCCGACGTCACCGACGCACCGCGCGAAGGCGGCGAAGCGACCCAACGGCTGATCCGAGACGCCGGCGGCCTGGCCGACTTCGCCGAGACCGACATCGGCGCCTGGCGGTCTGTCGATCGCCTGGTCGCCGACTGCGTGACAAAGCACGGCCGACTTGACGTCATGGTCAACAATGCCG
>JAJFGM010000110.1 GCA_021776145.1 Kiloniellaceae bacterium
CCCAAGACCTCAAGGCCAAAATCGAGGCCTTCATCGACTACTTCAACAAGACCATGGCAAAGCCCTTCAAATGGACCTATCAAGGAAAACCTCTGACCGCTTGAAAATGGGTCAGAACCTACGCTGGGATGTACTAGTGGCTCGTCGCCTCGATGATCCGATCCCGGCAACGGCGGCGGTGCCGCGTGGAAAGTGGCCGCAACCCAACATAATGCCCCCATCAAAACCACACATGCGCACGCAGCCCGGGTCCAATGCGCGCCCTGCCGAGAGAGCTCGACAACGAACGCCTTGGATCAAGCCGCGGCTGCCTGAACTCGGCATTGTCTTTCTCGGCCTCGTGACGGCCTGGATCCTTTGGCTTACGGCGACCAATACTGTCGAAGACGAGCTGCAGCAACGATTTGAAGAGCCGGCCAAGCAACTCTCTAGCGCGCTGATCAGCGCCAACCAACACTACCTGCACGGCATTCAGTCGATCGCCGATTTCTTTCAGTCGGGCGAAGAGGTCGACCGCGCGTCCTTTTCTGCCTTCGCCGGCCCCTTACTGTCACGGTTCCCCGGAATACATGCCCTGGAATGGGTGCCGCGCGTCTTCCCCGAACAGCGCCGGGAAATCGAACATCAAGCACAAGTCGATGGCTTGGCAGGCTTTCAAATTACCGAGCGGCGGGCCGATGGCGATCTTGGTCCCGTCACGCCGCGCGCGGAATACTATCCTGTCCATTTTATGGAATCGCGCCGCTACAACGCGCCGTCATTCGGCTTCGATCTCGGCTCAGACCCGACCCTGCGCGTCGGCCTCGACAAGGCCCGTGACAGCGGCCGCACCGTCGTCACCCAGAGGGTCGCTTTGATGGTTAAGCACAACACGGCGGACACTCCATTCGGTGTGCGTGTCATACAACCCGTCTATGACAGCGGTTGGATCCCGGCGACGGTGGAAGAGCGGCGCCTGGCCTTGCGTGGATTTGCCGTCGCCGTCATCAGCATCGGCGACATGATCGACGCCGCTGTCGGAAGATTCCTCGCCGCCGACAGCTTCGACCTCTACCTGATCGATAATAGCGCCGGCGGCGACACCCGCTTTCTACACCACCTAAGCTCAAACAGGGGCTCGACCGGCCCCGCGATCAGCGAAGAGAAACTGCTGAAGCGTCCGCACGTTTCCAGCACCTATGAAGTTGCCGACCGCGGCTGGAGCCTTGTCGCCACACCGGTCGCCGGCAGGGCCGACGGCCTGTTGCGGTTCGCGCCGTGGGCCAGTGCCGGTGCCGCGATCCTGGTCTTTGTGCTGATCGCATTCTTTGTTGCCATCTTGCGCAACCGGGCCCAGCAGATCCAGCGCGAAGTCGACGAGGCGACCCGCGAACTGCGTGACTCCCTGCACGCCAACGCGGCAATCCTCAACAGCGTCGGTGAAGGCATTCACGGCATCGGGCGTGACGGAAAAACCATATTCGTCAATCCAGCCGCGGCACGCATGCTCGGTTACGAGGCCGGGGAACTGGAGAACTCCGAGCTCGGCGTGCACGAGCTGCTGCATCACGAAGACCTTGCGGCTGGACCCGAAACCGCGCCCGAGTCCAGCACCGACCCGATCGGTTGCGACGTCTGCGCGGCCCTTGACCAGGGCACCCTCGAAAGCGTTCGTGATGGCGTTTTCTGGCGCAAGGACGGCTCCGCTTTTCCGGTCGAATATGTCTGCAATCCAATCCACGACGAAGCAGGTGAAATCCAG
This sequence comes from Kiloniellaceae bacterium, assembly GCA_021776145.1. GTDB lineage: Bacteria > Pseudomonadota > Alphaproteobacteria > Kiloniellales > Kiloniellaceae > JAJFGM01. The sequence goes on from JAJFGM010000110.1 coordinate 1,742, forward strand.
GGCGCGGTCATGACCTTCTCGGACATCACAGCGCGGAAGGCCGCAGAAGAACGATTGCGTGAAAGCGAGGAACGCACACGCAAGATCTTCGAGACCGTTGCCGACGGTATCATCACCTTCGATGAACGGGGCGTTATCCGCTCCTTCAACGCCGTGGCCGAACAACAGTTCGGCTATGGTGCCGACGAAGCGCTGGGTCTCAACATCCGCCTCTTGATTCCGGGCGAAACGCTGACGTCGCAACCGCGGAAGCCTCGCCAGGGAAAATCCCAACCGCGTGGCGGCGGCACGGCGCGACAAACCCACGATTTGACCGGACACCGAAAAGACGGCTCGGTTTTTCCGCTCGATCTCGCCATCAGTCAAACCGTACTCAACGGCGCAGTTATCTATATCGCCAGCTCCCGGGACAACACCGAACGGCAGGCGATCCACGACCAACTCCAACTCACCATCAGGGAACACCGCATCGCGCGGGACCTTCTGGAGCGGCAAAGCCTGAAGCTCACCGGCCTCGCCGAGGATCTGGGCAGCGCGCGAGACGCGGCCGAAGCGGCCAGCAACGCGAAGTCGGATTTTCTGGCTTCGATGAGTCACGAGATTCGTACACCGCTGAACGGCGTGCTCGGCATGGCCGGCGTCCTCTTGGATTCCCAACTCACCGACGATCAGCGCCGCCAGGCGCAGACGATCAAGGACTCCGGCGAGTCCCTGCTGGTCCTGATCAACGATATTCTCGATCTCTCGAAGGTCGAGGCGGGGCGCCTTGAGCTGGAGATGCTCGACTTCGGGCT
>JAJFGM010000012.1 GCA_021776145.1 Kiloniellaceae bacterium
GTTAACGTGGCGGGCCGCTGCCGAGAAGCTGCCAGTCTCCGCAACCGCCATAAACTGCCGGACCAAGGCCGCGCTGGGAAACTTTGTATCAGCCATGATGGCTCGTCGCTCCCTGCAATGAGGGCAAGACCGTACCCTAACGTATTCCATATGCTCAAGTTGGGGTTGCATAAGTGGAATTCTGGTTTTGTGGTCAAGTTTTACAACCACTATGTCGGGTCACTGCCCCGTATGCCGGCAATCACAGTGTCTAAGACTGCGTCGTCGATCATGACACAGTCCGGACCGTTCTTCCTTACCCGTCAAATGGCGCATGGGCGCCCGCGGATTGAACAGCGAACCGCGCCAGCGTCGAAATGGCTGCGTCATGTTCGGCAGCACTCATGGCGGCGCAACAGTCAGTAAGCAGGAAACACTCGAGATCCCGGTCATGTCCTTCACGCACTGCAGCCTGCACAACCGCATTGGTTGAAACGCCGGACAGGAACAGTCGGCTAATGCCCAAAGATCGCAACACCACCCCCAAGTTGGTGCCGTGGAACGGGCTGACACGGTGCTTTACGATATCGAGGTCCTCCGGCCTTGGTGCTAGTGATTCATGAACCTCGGTTCCCCAGGACCCAAGCTTGAACAGACCCGCCTTTCGGGCCTGACCAAAGATCGGCGATACCCGCGAGCATTCCCGATAGTCGGGGGAGAAGCCGACCCGCACATATCCGACCCGAACGCCAGCGCTACGCGCGCGGTCCAAGGCACGGACGGTGTTTTCAATCACGTTTTTCTCGCGGATCTGCACCCCATACGGGCCATCGCCGCTGGGTCCGTCTTCGTGAACCAGATCATTGATCATGTCGAGCACCAGATAGGCGCTGTTATGTGGCATGATTGCCTCCTCATTCCTTGAATCCAACCTCAGACGATCCATTCCTTCGCGCGCGCCCCTTGGAGTAACATGTCCCGATGATCCGGGTGAGCCACGCCGACCATTTCCCGCACCCGCCGGGCGGGCGATTTACCATGGAGAGAGGCGACGCCCCATTCCGTAACGACATGGGTGACAAGGGGCATGGGAAGACTGACCCAGTCCGCTTCGATCGCAATCCGCGACCTGCCATCGGCGGACGTGGCGTTGAGCGCTATAATTGAGCCAATACTGCGCGCGCCCGCTATGGCGAAATCCAAGGCTCCCCCAATGCCACCCAGGATTCGCGATCCAAAGCCGATCGAATTCGCTTGTCCCAGCAGGTCGACCTGAAACGCACCATTGACCGCCACAAAATCCGAGCGGCCCGCGAGGGCCTGAGCGTGTTGGACCTGTCGGGAATCCCTGAGTTCCACTTGGTCGTTTCCTTCCAACCAACGGTAGAGGTGTCGGCTACCCATTGCCACGGTCCCGATTGCGACAACCCGCGAGGTGGCGTCCAGCGGGCGCGACACGACCCCCGATTCCACCAGGTCCATGACCCAGTCCCCCACGAGGCCGGTATGAATCGCCAGGTCGCGGTGCTTGCTCAATGCCACAGCGATTCCTGCAAGCACATGGCCAACACCGGATTCGATCGTTGCCCCGTCGGGAATGAGGTCGGCGACGAAGTCGGCAACCGCGGCCGCATTCGCATCCGTTTCTACCGGCGCGGGTGCGCCCATGGCGCGCGCGCTCTGGGCAACTAGGTCGACATGTGAGAGATCGAAGGCAGGGGCTCCAATTTGCGGCATCTCGAGGTTGATCTCAAGAGCACGAAAGCGGGCTCGTTCAAATGCCACCGGACCGCAATCGACCGCCAGTCCAGGCCTGGCGGCGCCTGCCTCGGGGGGGGCTGCACTGAGCAGCGCGGCATCGGCCCGAATCCGCCCGCTTGCAAACCCGTCGACCAACTGGCCCATTGAAACCGGTAGCAGGTCAGCGCGTCCTTGAGCGATCGCCTGGCGAGCCTTGGGCCCAGGAACCGGCGTGAACAACCGAAAACCGTTACCCGAAGCCGCCGCCAGGCGTTCGGCTCCGCCGGTCATCACCTGGATAATCCGCAGATCGCCGATTGCTGGCGCTACCTTGACCAACGCATCGATAAGGCCCTCGGGCTCGCCAATGCCGGTGCCGACAAAGACGGTGTCGCCAGCACGCAACCCCGACTTCAGACCCGCCACCAAGCCGACATCCGCGGTCGAAGATTTTGTCATTCAGGATGTTAAGCCCGGTATCAGAACGACCAGAATTATAGCCAACAGCATGGCCACGCAGTAGGGCCAAGCACCGTAGGCGACATCCGAAATCGATTGACCAGAAACCGAACTAATAATGAAGGTATTGAGCCCGATCGGTGGCGTGATCAGACCAAGCTCCATGGTAATTACAAACACGATGGCGAACTGGATGCGATCCAGTCCGTGCAGCTTGAGGGCAAGGTCGAAGATCGGTACAGCCACGTAGGTAATGGCAGCGACATCGATGAATGCGCCCAGGATGACGAGAAAAACCACTGCCGCCAGAAAAAACAACCAAATCGATATATCGAGCAATGCGCTCAAATTGCCTGCTGCCCACTGGGGCGCCTCAGACAGCGTCAACACATGGGCGAACATGGCAGCAGTGCCGATGATCAGAAGGATCATCGACGTCGTTTTGGCCGTGCGAACCAACGCGTCGCCAAGCTGGCGAAACGAGAAGGCGCGATACCAAAAGATTTGAAGCAAAAGGGCATAGGCTATGCCTGCGATTGCCGCTTCGGTAACAGTGAGGAAACCGCTATAGATAGCGCCCAGCACGACTACCGGGATCAGCAGCAGCGGGCCGTCCGCTGCGAGCCGCTGCCGCCGCTCCTGCCACGACGCGGGTTTCTCCTTGGGATAGCCCTTCCACCAGCTAAAC
>JAJFGM010000111.1 GCA_021776145.1 Kiloniellaceae bacterium
CTCGGCGTCCGAGACTTCGGCATCGACATCGCTCAAGGCAACCGGCGGCGAGCCGCTAATGAAGGCCGCCGCCGTGAAGTCGAGATCGCCGCCCGGCCCGTCGAGGTCCACCACCGGCGCCGCGTTGCCGGGATCGCCGCCCTCGCTGGCGCTGACCACGCCGACCAGGAAGTTGCTGCCGCCGGCGGCGCGGCTCAAGGTGACGCTGGCGATGGCGCCGGGAATGTCGAGGTCGCCCTGGCCGATCGTCGTTGTAAAGACGCTGGTCGCGCCGGGACCCTGGCCGGGAATGGTCACCACGCCGAGCAGGGCGCCGCCGCTGTCGCGCAGCTCCGCCGTCACCGACTCGCCGCCGCCCAGCCGCTTGATCTCGATCTCGACCTCGGCGATCGCCGGCGAGGCGAAGTCCAGGCGCAGCGCCTCGTCCCGGCCGATCTCGTCGCGCCAATCGCCGTTGGCAATCACCCCGCCGGCAGCGGTGATACCCACCGCGTCGCGGTTGGCCAGATAGGCGAGCTGGCCGCCCGTCGCCGAAAGCTGGATGTCGCCATTACCGTCGAAATCGGCGGCTTCAGGATCGAAGGTGATGATGGGCATGTCTGCTCTCCCGCGACGCTCGATTGGACTACCTGACAAACGACACAAGCGCCGCCGGGACGCCGATCTCCGGCGATACCACCTATGATTTCACCATCAAAGCCAGTGGAATTCAAACAAAATGGATGGTTAACGAGATATTTCTCACTTATCGCGGAATTATCGGAAACATGATACAATCACACGTTATTTTCCTGCTAATTCGAACCGGAACGCCCCTCTGGACTACGATGCCCGGGCAGAAACTATACGTATTAATAAGTCCTTAGCTTTCCAGGCTTGGCTCTCTTTCCTCTCGAATCGGGCCTGTTTGCTTGTGTCGGCGGCGGCGGGAAAGAGCCCCGGACTTCACCGCGGCAAGACCTTTGGAGGCCTTCCGGCTTGCGGAACCTGTCCATGACAGCAGTCGAAGCGCCGCCGCTGCGCGACCTTGAAGTCACGAAATCCGAATACCTGTCTCAATCTCCGCGTGTTCTGTCTAGGGAAAAGCCGCGAGCATGCCTGGGGCGACACTTGAAACAATTGGATCGGCTTTGGCCTCGCTGGTAGATCGCGATCGCGCGAAGCATCCAGGCCACGCGACGCCGCTCCGGCAATCGCGCTGACCCTGATGAAGTTCGGAAAATGTAACCTATATGCGACTGCTGGGCTCGGCCTGCCGCGCGGACTCAGCGAACAAGACGAATCCGTCGAGGTCCGACGGCTCTGGCTGGACGCCGGTGAAGCTGCGCAGATAGCCGGCGAGATACGACATGCGTGTCTGCAAGGGTTCGCGCAATTCCAGCGCGTAGTAGCCGATCTGCATGAAATAGAGCACGCGCGCCCGCACGAAGGCGTCCGCCGGATCGTAGCCGTGGCGTCGGTACATCGCCGCGATGGCGGCGACGCGGGCGTCGTCGGCCTGATCGACGACACGGCGCACTGGCCCGGATCGGCGCGCCCACTCGCGAATGGCGAAGTCCAGTTGCGGGTCGAAGATCCGTTCGTCGACCCAACACTCGAAAACGTTGAGCACGGCGGCGACGATTGTCTCGGCCGGCCGCTCGGCGCGTTCGACGATGGCCCTGGTGTTGGTCGTCTGCCAAAGCTCGAGAAGCTGGTCGAGCAGGTCCTGGCGCCCCTTGAAAAACCAGTAGAAACTGGAGCGCGATACCCCGAGCTTCTGCGCCAGGGACATGACACGAACCTGCTCCACGCCGTCGGAAACCAGTAAATCAAGCGCCAGGCGCAGCCAGTCCTCGCGCGTCGTCCTGCCGCCGTTTTGTTCCTCGCACGTCATGGGTATCTTGTCCCTTCCTCGGCGGAAACCCGAAACAGTGCCAGCATGGGCAGCTCATATTGGCCAATCTAGACATTGGTGTCTAGACGGTGAAATCAGCTTGGCGTAGGCTGCGAAACAGGGCAGATCGAATTGGGACGGAGCGGTCATGAATTCGCAGTATCGGGTTGTCGTCATCGGCGGTGGCGTGGTCGGCGCCAGCGTGCTCTATCACCTCACCAAGTTCGGCTGGACCGACGTCGCCCTGGTCGAGCGCGAAGTGCTGACGGCGGGGTCGAGCTGGCACGCCGCAGGCGGCTTTCACGCTCTCAACGCCGACCCCAACATCGCGGCGCTGCAAGCCTACACCATCGACCTGCTGTCCGAGATCGAACGCGAATCCGGCCAATCCGTCGGCATGCACATGACCGGCGGCGTCTCGGTCGCCTCGGCGCCGGAACGTTGGGAGTGGCTGCAATCGGCCTATCGCGTCTTCCAGACCATGGGCATCGAGGACGTGCGTCTGATCGGCGCCGAGGAGATCAAGGAGCGCTGCCCGATCATCAGCACCGAGGGCATCCTCGGCGGCCTGTGGGCCGACCGCGAGGGCTACATCGACTGCTCGGGCGTGGTCTATGCCTATGCCAAGGCCGCCAGGAATCGCGGTGCGGAGGTCATCGAGCACAACCGTGTCGTCGAGCTCAATCCGCGCGGCGACGGCTCTTGGGACGTGGTCACGGAAAAGGGCACCATCGTCGCCCAGCATGTGGTCAACGCCGGCGGCCTGTGGGCCAAGCAGGTCGGGCGCATGGCCGGCATCGATCTGCCGGTGACGCCGATGGAGCACCACTACCTTCTGACCGAGACCATCCCCGAACTCGCCGCCCTCGACTTCGAGATCCCGCTGGTCGTCGACCTCGAGGGTTTCACCTATCTGCGCCAGGATCAGAAGGGCGTGCTGCTCGGCATCTACGAGCTCAACTACAAACATTGGAACATGGAAGGCGCGCCCTGGGATTACGGCATGGAGTTGATCCAGGAAGACATCGACCGCATCTCCGACGAACTGGCCCTCGGATTCGCCCGCTACCCCTGCCTGGAGAGCGTCGGGGTCAAGGACTGGATCAACGGCGCCTTCACCTTCTCGCCCGACGGCAATCCCCTGGTCGGCCCGGTGCCCGGCGTGCCCAATTACTGGTGCGCCTGCGGCGTCATGGCCGGTTTCCTGCAGGGCGGCGGTGTCGGCAAGTCCCTGGCCGAATGGATGATCCACGGCGAGCCCGAGGCCGACGTCTACGGCATGGACATCGCCCGCTACGGCCCCTTTGCCTCGAACCGAGAGTACCTCAGGCAGATGACCGGCCAGTTCTACTCGCGCCGCTTCGTCATGACCTATCCCAACGAGCAGTTGCCCGAGGGCCGGCCGCTGAAAATGGCACCGGCACACGACGCCATGAGCCAGGCGGGCGCCCGCTGGGGCTGTTCCTGGGGCTTGGAGGTGCCGATCTACTTCGCGCCCGAGGGCTTCGAGGAGCAGCCGACGCTGAAACGCTCCAACGCCTTCGACATCGTCGGCGCCGAGTGCCGCCAGGTCCGCGACGGCGTCGGCCTCCTCGATATCGCGGGCTTTTCGCGCTACGAGGTCACGGGCCCCGGCGCCGAAGCCTGGCTCGACCACCTGCTCGCCTGTCGCCTGCCGTCACCGGGCCGCGCGCGCCTCGCCCCCATGCTGGGGCCGAACGGCAAATTGAAGGGTGACCTCACGGTCTTTAACTGGGGCGATGGAGGCTGGTGGATCATGGGTTCCTATTACCTGCGCCAGTGGCACATGCGCTGGTTCAACGACCACGGACGCGGCGACGTGACGGTGCGCGATATTTCCGACGCCGTCGTCGGTTTCTCGCTCTCCGGGCCCAAGTCGCGCGAGCTGTTGGCGCGCGCAACGCACATGGACGTCACCGACGAGGCCCTGCCCTTCATGGGCTGCGGCAAACGCGACGTCGGCATGATTCGCGCCAAGGTCGGCCGCCTTTCGGTGGCCGGCGAACTGGGTTACGAAGTCCACTGCGCGGCGGCGGAACATGTCGCCCTGCGCCGCACCTTGCTGGAAGCCGGCGCCGACCTGGGGGTCGTCGAATATGGCTACAACGCACTATTGTCGCTGCGCCTGGAAAAGAGTTTCGGCATCTGGTCGGCCGAGTTCATGCAGGGCTATACTCCGGGCATGACCGGCATGGACCGCTGGATCGCCTGGCAAAAGCCAGACTTCGTCGGCCGCGAGGCGGCGCTGGCCGAACGCGACGGTGGCGGCGCGGCACAGACGCTGGTGACGCTGGAGATCGACGCTCTCGACGCCGACGCCACCGGATACGAACCGGTCTGGAAGAACGGCACGCGCGTCGGCTACATCACCTCGGGCGGTTACGGGCACTGCGTCGGCAAAAGCCTGGCGATGGCGCTGATCGACCGCGAAGAAGCCGCCGTGGGCAACGCGCTGACCACGCACATTGTCGGCGTCGAGCGCGGCGCCACCGTGATTCCGCCCTCGCCCTTCGACCCGAAGGGCGCCAAAATGCGGCTGTAGGACAAAGGGGAAATCAGGCATGACCAGAACAGCGGACGCGATCATCATCGGCGCCGGCGTCATCGGCGCGGCAACGGCCTTCGAAATGGCCAAGCAGGGCTGGAAGACTCTGAGCGTCGACCGCAATGCCCAAGCCGGGCACGGCTCGACCTCGGGCTCCTGCGCCATCATCCGCATGCACTATTCGACCTTCGACGGCACCGCCTTCGCCTACGAAGGCTATTTCTACTGGCGCGACTGGGCCGACTACCTAGAAGTCCAGGACCCGCGCGGCCTGGCGCAATTCCGCGAGACCGGCTGCCTGGTGATGAAGACCGACCACAACGGTTATCTCGCCAAACACATCGAAAACAGCCGCGACCTCGGCTGCCCCTTCGAGGAGTGGGACGCCGCCAAGATCACCGAACGCTTGCCGATCTATGACCTCAAACGCTATGCGCCGGCCAAGCCGGTCGACGACCCGGCCTTTGGCGAGCCGACCGGCGGCAGCGTCGAAGGTGGCGTCTTCTGGCCAAACGCCGGCTACGTCACCGACCCGGCGCTGTCGGCACAGAACCTGGCGCATGCCGCCGAAGCCAAGGGCGCGCAGTTTTTGCTCGGCGCGACTGTGACCGAGATCCTCAGCCAGGATGGCCGCGTCAAGGGCGTGCGCCTGGCCGGCGGCGAAGAACTGCATGCGCCGGTCGTCGTCAACGTCGCCGGGCCGGCGTCGTCTCGCATCAACGAGATGGCCGACGTCACCGGCGACATGACGATCAAAACCCGGGCGCTGCGCCAGGAAGTCGTGCACGTCCCCTCGCCCGCCGGATTCGACTTCGAGGCTGCCGGGTTTATCGTCTCGGACAGCGACATCTCCTGCTATATCCGGCCAGAGCACGGCAACAACATCCTCGTCGGCAGCGAGGATCCGCCCTGCGACCCGCATGTCTGGGTCGACGACGACAGCGACTATGACCGTAACTTCAGCGACCAATGGAAACTGCAAGCCATGCGCTACGCCCAGCGCGTCCCGGAATTGGGCATTCCCAGCCGCATGCGCGGCGTCGTCGACCTTTACGATGCCTCGGACGACTGGATCCCGATCTACGACAAGTCGGCCTTGCCCGGCTACTACATGGCCTGCGGGTCGAGCGGCAACCAGTATAAGAACGCGCCCATTGCCGGCAAAATGATGGCGGCGCTGATCGACTACTGCGAAGCGGGCAACGACCACGACGCCAGGCCGCTGACGTTCACCCTGCCCTACATCGGCCGCGATATCGACGTCGGCTTCTATTCTCGCAAGCGCCCAATCAACCAGGAAAGCAGCTTCTCGGTTCTCGGATAATTCCAGGCACGGAATTGCGCGGCAACGCGACTTGTTTTAGTTGATCGCGCTGAGCGGGCCGTTCTGCAGACGGTCGCGATAACTGGTCATGAAAGCCTGGGCCGGCGCGATCGACTTCAGCTCATCGGCTATGGTGCGATTGGTGGAGGGGTCGATGTCACCGGCCAGAAGCTTGAAAGTCTCGCGGTGCGCGGTTTCGGCCATGGCGGTCTTGTAGCGCTTGTTGAGCGAAATCAGTCGCCCGCGCCCGCCGGCCAAGGTCAAGGCAATCGCCAGGTTGGTGATGGTCCGGCTTTCAACCTCGTTCAGTGGCCGATCGGGCGGACTGGGCGGCACCAGTCGGCTGAGCGCGCGTGAGGCGCCAGCCCAATCGCGGCGGTTCCAGAGAATATCGGCCCGCAGGCGAATGGCGTCGGCGGTGCTGTCGTCCTTCAAAAGCGCCAGGGCATCTTCGTCACGTTTGAGTTCGGACAGGGCGCGCACGCGCAGGTGACGGCGCTGGAGCCGCAGATCGTCGGGCAGAAGTTCGACACGGCTGACGTCGAGCACCGCCAGGGTCTCCTGGGGCTCGCGGTTGAGCAGCCTGATCAACGCAAGGCGAGCCCCGATGCGCGCCTTTTCCTCGCCTTCGAGGCGGTAGCGGACCTGTCCGTCAAGAAGGTCGGCGGCGCGATCCAGAAGGTCGACCTCGACCAGACGGTCGGCCAAATGGGTAATCAAGCGGTCGCCGTCCTTGCCGAGCGGCGTCAGTTCCTTGAATTCGTCGTAAATCGCCAAGGCCTTGATGGGCGGCACGACGACACCGCTATCGGCAAGATAGAGCCCTGCGAAGACCTCGCGCATCTTCTGCACGACCTCTTGCGAGCGCTTCGATTGTGGAAAGTGCGACGCCGCCTGACGCAACGCGTGCAACGCGTTTCGGTACTTGCCGGTGTCGACATAAAGGTCGGCCAAGCGGGTCAGCAGCGCGAATTCGAACGCATCGCCGCGCCAGGCGAATCGCAGGCGCTCCAGGTCGGCGATTGCGTCTTCCGTGGCGATGCTGCCGTCGTCCAAACCCGATTCTTACAGCGCCAAACGCGCGCGCGCGGGGGACGGCGGGTGATTGCCGCCAACCACGCGCCGCCACAGCTCGGCCGCAAGCTTGGTGTCGCCTTCGAGGCTCTGCTGTCTGCCGGTCAAATAGAGCATCTGCAGGCGATGGGCCTCGGTCGGATCGTCCTTGCGTACGCGCGACAGATACAAACTGGCGCCGCCACCGTCGCCAGCCCCCAGGCGCGATTCCGCCGCCCAAAGGTTCAGGCGATTGCGTATGGGATGGGCATACTCCTCGATGACGCCGCCGACTTCGCTGAAACCCAGGGTCGCCGCCTCCCAGTCCTGCGCGGCCGCGGCCAGTGCGGCGCGCCAGACCTGGGCCTCCCATTCGTCGAGCAATGCCGGATGTGCCAGGCTCTGGCCGGCCGAATCGTAGTCCTCGATGATAATTTCGCTCGCCGCTTTCATCATCAAAATTTCGGGATCCCTGGCCAAATGCGGCGTTTCGGCTTCGATCACCCGCAACAAACCCAGGGTTTCGCTGCCACGGCCATGAGCGAAGTAAAAACGCGCAAGATCGAGCCGTGCGATGGCCAGGTCATTACCTTCGGCCTTGACCAGCGCGTTCTGCAGCTCTTGTTTCAGCTTGGTGAAATCCTCGGCCGGGCCGCGTCGCCAAGCCGCCAATTCGAACAACCGCCGCGGTGGCGTCGCGACGCCGCGGTCAAGCGACCCCATATCACGGCTTTCGCTGGAGGAGACCAGCAGACCCTCGCGCTCGCGCACCAACACGGCACGCTTCGTCGTCGCCACCTCGACACCATCCGACAAGGGACGCAGGACCACGCCCTGCTGGCTGGCCAGCACCTGAAACTGCGGGTAGTCCAAAGACTCGGGCACACCGGCACCAGCGTGCGTGACCGGAATGGCGACCAGTTGATCGCCCTGGTCCGGATCTTCGAACCACTGCATGCGTCCGGCCCCGGTAACCGCGAAGCGCACGTGTTGTCCAATTGCGGTGGTCGCGGCGCGGGGCTTTGATAGGCGCGCAGAGATGGTCGACTCCGGGACAGCCGAACGGGCGCGGATATCAACCGTCCAGACGTTGTCCTGCTGCGTCAACCGCGGCGCCAACAAGGACTGCGCGGTCAGGCGTAACACCGTTGCGCCTTCCAGATCGAGCTGAACGATCGGTTCGAGGTCGGGGCTGGCGGCGCTGATACGCTCGACCATGCCGTCGGGCGCCGGGCGGTCGAAGACCAGCCAGATGTGGGGTCCGCGGCGAAAAGCGGCGGCCGCGGCCGGCTCATCCCACTCGAAGGTCAGAATGACTGGAACATCAGGCTTGGCGCTGCGACCGATCGGTGGCGTCTCTGCCGATGGCGCCGGCACATCCGCCTCGGCCCGCAGGCTGCCCTTGGTTCTGGGCACCTGTATGGCATCGCCATCGGTGGCGATGGCGCCCGCCGCCCGTTTGTTCTGGCCGACGTTCGCGGCAATCTTCGCGGTATTCACCGGCTGAGTGTTGTTGGCGGGCTGGCTCTTTGCGGCAGGCTGGGCTTTTTTGGCAGCTTGGGGTACGTCGACGCTCTTGTCGGCAACAGCGTTCTTCCGCGTCTGATCGCCCTTGGCGGATGTGTCCGCCTGAGCAGCCTTGGTTGACTTGTCGGCCTGAGACGGTTTGGCGGCCTTGCCCGAACTTGGTTTCAGCGCCTCCGGTAGCAGTGAGGTCGGGCCTGAGAGCGCGGATGCCGCCTGCGCCCTGGGCGGCGCCTTCTCGCCGTTTTTGGTCTGGGCGGACGGTGGGACAGCGGCGGCTTGCTTCTTGGGTATCGCCGGCGGTGTCACGTCCGAAGACTTCCGCGGCCTGACTTGTGCCAGAGTCGGTTCCACCTTGGTGGTCGCGGCGGGCTTGGCCGGTTTGAGATCGGCGCCAACGACGTCAACCACTTGTTTGCTGCCGCTCTGCGACAGACGCACCGTGGCGCCAGTATCAACGGACAGGGTAACCGCTACTCCGCTGCCTTGCGGCCGGACGCTGACGCCCTTTATGCCCGGTGGCGGGTCGGCATGAAATCGCGAAAGATCGAAATCGGCGGCACGATCGAATATGATTTCTGCCTTGCCGGGCTGCTGCCGCAGGCGGCTCTCGACGTCCTTGCGCCAGTCGAAAACCAGCCGACTGAAGCCGGGATGTTCCCCGATGCGCACCCTTACCCGCGTTTTCGCCACCTGTTCTTGGGCCTGCTGTGCCCTGCTCGATCGCGTCGTGGCCGATTGCGTCGTGCCCGATTGCGTCGTGGCCGCAGCAACGATACCGGGGCCCAGCAGGTCAACGACCACTTTGCCGTCCAGGGTGAAGTGGCGGGTTTCGAAGCGACCCTTGAGCGGGAACTCAACGACCCGGCCGGCCTCGACTATCCGTGGTGCCCCGACATAGCCCTCAAGTGCCGCGGCGACGCCAGTGGTATCGAAATCCACGCTTTCCTTGAATGTCACGCGCAGGCGCACGCCGTCGACATCGACGCTGTAACCAACTGCCGTTGCGAGGTCGAAAACGATGCGCCCAAAGCCCTCGTGCACGCCGGCACGCAACCTGACACGCTCGGCCGCTAAAGCCGCAAGGGCGTTCAGCAACAAGGCGCCGGTCAAACAAAGACCGAGAAGTGTTTTCCCCAAGCGTCCCTGCATCATAGGGGCCTATCCGCAAAGACAACGAAATCGACGCGCTCCTCCAGGCTCGCCCGCCGCGACAGCGACAAGTCAGTTGGCAAGCGGCCGGCGGAACCGTGCCCACGTGCCACGACCCCGGCGCCATAACCGGCACGATTGAGCATATCGGCAACGGCAAGCGCCCGTCCGAGAGACAACTGCCAGGCTGCCGAGGGATCTCCGTCCGACGCGGACAATACGTACGCCGCGACCTCGACGCGGTTGTCGATCTGTTGCAACACACCGCCGAGGACAAAGACGATGCCCTTGGCGGTCTCGCTCAACTCGCCAGAGGTGGGCTCGAAGAGAACCGAGGCCGGCAGGGAGATAACAATGCGGTCAAGCTGCCGCCACATCACGGCCGCGCTAAGGCGATCCTCGGATTGCAGTTTCTCGCGAAGGATCAGATCCAGGTAACCCAGCTCGGTGGCGGGGATGCGCTCGGCCGGTTCGACCTCCAGCTCGGCGACCGGCAGGGCAATTTTGATCGCATGCGCATTGTCAAGTCGACGCGAAAAGGCATCAACCAGGTTCTGCCAGCGCGGCTGTTCGATCTGCGACATCGAATAGAGCAGCACGAAAAAGGTCAGCATCAAGGCGACGAGGTCGGTGAAGGTGATCAGCCAGGCACGCCCATACGGCTTCGCCGGCGCGCCGGCTGTGGCCGGCAACGCCGCAGCGGCGAAGGTGGAAGACGAGGCTGTCGATTTCCGCGTCATTGCTTGCCGCCCTCATCGGAGCCAATGACATCGGTCGGCGCCGAAAAGACACGCAATACAAAACGCACGCGATTGCTGGCGACCGGAAGCAAGCCCGTGGAAAAGCGTTCCATTGACAAACCGCGCCGCGCCAATTGCCGCGTCATCGTCTGCAGGCGTCGCATTGCCAAGGCGTCGTCCGTTGCGGGGTCTTCGCCCGCCGACGGCCTGGCAATCAAAAACGCCAGCTCAAAGTCGAGAGTGCTTGACGAGTTGCCGCTCAGCACATCGGCAAGACGGTCGAGAAGCTTGTCTCGCCCCGGCTGTAGCTCGGCCAGACCGGGGCGAAAAACTGTTCCACTCGACAACTCGAATGACAGGAGCGGCCCGTGTGGTGTGTTATCGCTACGAACAATGGGCACCAAGCTCTTGAAAAGATTGCCGACTTTTTGCAGGACGAATCCTGTTTCGTCCAGGCGGCCCAGCGCGGCTTTTTCCGGGCGCAGGTTCTCACTGCTCGCGACCGAGCCGCCAAAGGCCTGTCGAACGCTGTCAACGACAGCGTTCGCTTTTACGTCTTCAAATTGCGAATCGGCGTTGAGCAGAATGAAGAAAGCGAGCAGCAACAGCTTCAGGCTGAGCAGCGCGACCAGATTTCCGTCACCGCCCCGATCCTCTCGCGACTGCGACACATCGGCCATGAGCATTCTGACCTCTAGAGACTCGACACAGAGATATTGACTGTTTCAGGGCGGCCGATCGTCCCTCCGAGTAGGCGCGCTGCGTAGCGCGATGCGGGACATCTGGCCCAAGGTTTTCGCCAAGCGGGCAACGCAACGCCCCCTGAGGGTCGAGTGGCCCCACCGAAGGCCGCGATCTTTTGTCCGCCCGCGGCCCCGGTACGACGCATGCGGCAGATTGCTTGTGGTGCTTGGCACCACCGCGCAACCCGCGCCTTGCCGGCGGGCGAAACCTTCGCGGTGAAACCGTCATAATCTCTGTGTCGAGCCACTAGTCCATGCCCAGAAGTGCGTCGATGTCGTCCTGGCTGACTCCTTCGCCTTCAAACTGTGGACCGTTCATCAGATCCTCGTCGGGACGTGCCTCGGCACCGCTGGGCGCCGCCGTCTTCTTCGCCACTGCGTTGTCGCGGCGGTGGCTGTCAAGGCCGCTGCCAAACGCGTTGAGAAGTGCCTCGACCTTGCTTTCTATCTGCTGCAGCGCGGTGACGACCTTGGTAATGCGTTGGCCGGTGATGTCCTGGAAGCTACAGGCCTCGAAGACGGCTGTTACCGCTTCCGAGACCTGCGCCGCGACTTCGGGATCCATGCTTTCGGTCAAGGCCTCGATACTCTCGACCGCCTCGAATATCATGTTGGTCGCCTGTTCGGTGGCTCCAACAATAGCTCCCAGCTGATCACTCGCCTGCGGCAAGTGTTCGTCGGTGATCTCGTCGGGGCGTATATCGGCGATCTCGGTCTTGGCCATTTCGATGTAACGCGCCAAGGCCTCGACGTCGGAATAGACCTGCAGACTGGCGCGAGACACGTCACCGTTCAATGAGCCGACAATAGCCTCGACAACCTCGACGATTTCACTCGGATCTATGGCGCCCGAACGCTTCGCGACCTCGTCGAGTTTTTCATTCAACTCTAGCGCCATGGGGGACACGGTCATGAAATAGAACCCCTAGAAATTACCGAGGACCGTGACCAGTTTGCTCTTCAGGGTGGCGGCATTGAATGGCTTGACGATGTAATTGCTGACGCCCGCCTGTTTCGCGGCAATCACGTTTTCGGTTTTGCTTTCCGCCGTGATCATGATGAAGGGAAGTTCCTTCAACTTGTCGTCGGCGCGCACTTCAGTAAGAAGTTGCAACCCGCTCATCGGCTCCATGTTCCAGTCGGAGATGACGAGGTCATAGCTTTTCTCGCGCAACCTCTGCAGAGCCATGCTGCCGTCAGTCGCTTCATCGACGTTGTTGAATCCGAGCTGTTTCAGCAGGTTACGAATGATTCTCAGCATCGTCTTATAGTCATCCACGATGAGGATCTGCATGTTCATGTCGACTGAAGACATGTGGAAACTCCTATTGTGTCGAGGCTTCGAGCGTCAGGTTCATGGGATTCGATTGGAAACTACGTCAAACCCTATACTTCGTGGGTTAAGACGGAGTAAATTGCGATGCCTGAGAATAGCCGTACAGTAGATTTGTGAGCCCGATCACTGCAATGGAATGGGCAGATCGCGACGCTGCGCCAGTTCGATGGTAATGGCCTTGGCGCGCTGCGGATCCATCTGCGCCAGAATCGGCGCGGACTTGCGCTCTTTCATCAACTCGATGACCCCGAGCAGCACCGGCATGTCGAGTTGCTCGAATATGCGCGCGGCATCCTTGGGCTTCATGCTCTCGTAGATCTTGACCAGGCTGAGCATCTGCTCTTCGCCCTTTTGCTTATGCTCTTCAAGCAGCTGCTTGATCGTCGCTTTGAGGGCCTCAAGTTCACCAATCTTCTCGTTGATGCGGATCTCGGCGGCCGAAAGCATGACTTCGCGTTGATCTATATCGCGGGACCGCAGATCGAGTTCTTCGCGCCGCTGTGCCAAGGCTTGCAGGAGATCGATTTCCTGGTCGGTCAGTTCGAAGGGATCCGGCGGCAGCGGCGATTTCTGCGACGGCAAGGTCGCTTCAACCGAGTCCGCCTCATCGGCCGCGGCCATCGACTCGCCGTTCTCCGATTTTTCGGCGGCAAGTGCCGCGGCCGCATTTGCCTGGAAGCCGTCGATAAGACCGCCGACCTTGGTTACCAGCGCCAAGGCGGCAACGACCATCAGGGCTGGCAATAAACGCAAGTACATCTTGGGTCTTCCTTCCTACCTGGCAAGCGACGTCTTTTCGGTCAGATCCTTTACTGACGGGCCGCGCTCAGCGCATACCCTGCAAGGCTTTCAAGAGCTGCGACTGCTCCGAAGACAAGGCGCGCTTGGCGACTCCCGGGGCTTGAGCCCCGGCAGCCTGGGCCCCGGATGCCTGGGCCCCGGAATTCTGAGTCCTGGAATTCTGGTCCCCGACAATTTGGCCCCCGGCATTCTGGCCCCCGGCATTTTGAGTACCTGCGGACTGACCAGCGGCGATCTGGGAGGCCCGCGGCTGACCGAGGTTCGGCCGCGTCGTCGGCGCTAGAGCGGCGAAATCGATCTCGTCTGCGCGGGCGGCGCGAAAGGCAGATGGGCGTTCGCTGGAACGCGCCGCGGCGCCTTGTTGCGGGCGAGCAGCCAAGGGGTCGGCGAGTGTGCGGCGAGCCGCGCGCAGCGAGTCCTCCATGCGTCCGGCAACCTCATCACCACGTTTGACCACAAAATTAATGTCGGCGACCAGATCCTTGGCGCCGTTTATCTTTTCCTGAAGAACACTGCCCGACGCCTCGGCCGCTTCTTTCAACTGCGCAAGACCCAGCTCAGCCCGCGTCGTTGCCGTCGTGAACTCCTCGACCAATCCCTGCATCTCTTCCCGTGCCCCACGCAGCGCCGAGAGCTTGCGGTTCAAGAGCGCCGCATAAACGATCGTCACCAGCAACAGCACAGACATCACAGAATCGAACAGAAGTTCGAAGTCGAACTCAACAGACACTAGGATTCACCTTCCCTCATTATCTTGTCGGCTATCTGCATCGCAATATGGCCATTGCTGCGGCCCATATGGCCGCGGAACATTTCGACATCTCCGCAACGCATCTCGATTTCCGACGCCGGCGTTGCGTTGAGCTCCAGCCGGCTGCCGACTTCCCAATTCAGAATGTCTCCCAGGGACAGCTCGACTTGATCCAAGACAGCCTGGATGGAAACGGTGGTCTGCCACAGTTCAGCCGTCAGGTGCCCTTCCCAGATCGAATCGCGCCCGAACTTCTCGCCCATGAACATCTGCAGCAACAGTTCGCGCACCGGCTCCAGGGTTGCATAGGGAATCAGCAACTCGATACGGCCTCCGCGGTCTTCCATGTCGACCCGCAAAGTCACAACGATGGTCGCGTTGTTGACACGGGCAATGGTGGCAAAGCGCGGATTGGTCTCGAGACGATCAAAGCGAAAGGTGACCGGCGACAAGGGATCGAAGGCCGCTGAAAGGTCCGCCAGGACAACATGCACCATGCGTTCGACCAGATTGCGTTCGATCGTCGTATAGGGACGCCCTTCGATACGCATCGCAGCGGTACCGCGGCGACCGCCCAGCAGGACATCGACGATGGAATAAATCAACGCGCTATCGACGGTCATCAGCCCGTGATTATCCCATTCCTCGGCCTTGAACACCGACAGCATGGCCGGCAGCGGGATTGAGTTCAGATGATCGCCAAACCGCGCCGACGTGATGTTGTCGAGGCTTACTTCGACGTTGTCGGAGGTAAAGTTGCGAAGCGAGGTCGACATCATGCGCACGAGGCGATCAAAGACGACCTCCAGCATCGGAAGGCGTTCGTAAGATACCAGCGCCGAATTGAGGATCGCCTGAATACCGGACTGTTCGGAGCCATCTTCGGAGCTGCTGTCGACCCCCAAAAGGCTATCGATCTCGCTCTGATCGAGGACCCGCGCCGAATTTGTCGGTTCGCCATCTGAACCGTCGGCATCGCCGTCGTCGTCGGCCATGGAATCCCACTCGGCGAGCAGAGCATCTTGGTCGACTTCTCCCTCGGCGTCTTGACCTTCAGTCTCTTCTGCCATTTCGGATCTTGTGCCTACCTTTTACTGAACCAGCATCTCTTTGAACAAGACATCCATGACTTCAACGTCTTCCACGGCCGAGTTTACGCGTAGCAGCAGCTCTTCACGCAGCCTTTGCAGGCCGGCCGAACCGCGCAAATCCTCGACACGAAGCTCGCGCATGTAGACCTGGAAGTTGTCGACAATTCGCGGCAGAACAGTGCGCAATGCCGAAGCATCCGCTTCCGATGTGACCTCCAGCGCAATGGATATCTTCAGGTAGGCAGTCTTCTGGCCGCCGGAATTGAGATTGACCAGCATCACCGGCAGCTCGAAAAACACGGATTGCTCCGAGGCCTCAGACTCGGAATGGGCTTCCGCCTCCTCGCCCTTGCCGAGCAAAGAATCGAACAGGCCGGCGAAATAGGCACCGGCAAGGCCACCGATAAGAAGTAACAAGGGGAGGACGACAAAAAGAACAATTTTCTTGCCGCTCATGCCGCCTTTCGCTTCTGCATCCGATGGGGCACCCCCAGCGTCTTGAACTGCCTGCTCGGCCATTCCTGCTCACCCTGTTTTTATTGGCGACGTCGTTTCACCCCCCACAGTAAGGCGGGATGGTTAAAACTTCTTTTAGCGCAAACCCTTTACGACAACGCCAAGCGGCAATATTGCCTGTTCCTTTGCGACAATGCCGTCACCGGGAACATTCTGCCGGGCAAGGACTGCAAATTCTGCGACCCAGACCGTTTGGCTTTGCACCGCGAATTGGCGCGAGCGCCTTGAATTCCGCCAACTCACTGCTTGGCACGGCTCCTGCATGAAGTTGGCCGACCCCCATGTCGCGACCCACGCAATCGATGGCGGCATGGCATCCAAGGCTGAACAAGCAACAGGCAGAAATCCGAAAAATGGAAAACACAGGCTACATCGCCCTATCGCGGCAAATGGCCATGTCCCGTCAGATGGACGTCATCGCCAACAATATGGCGAACATGAACACACCGGCGTACCAGGGCGAGTCGATGATGTTCGTCGAGTACCTGCAGAAAACGCCCAATGGTGAACAAACCAGTTTCGTTCAGGACATCGCACTGGTGCGCAACCTCACCGAGGGTCAGAAGATCTCGACCAAGAACGACCTCGACTTGGCCATCGCCGGCAAGGGCTTCTTCGAAATCGAGACCGAACTTGGCACCCGTTACACACGCAACGGCACCTTTCAGCTCAACGCAGACGGCGAATTGGTGACCTCGCAAGGCGACAAGGTCTTGGGCGAAGACGACCAGCCGATAGTCTTCCCACCCGGCACCGGCCGCATCACCATCGCCCGCGATGGAACGACGTCGACCGAAAACGGTCAAATCGGCCGCTTGCGAGTCGTGCGTTTCGAAAACCAACAGGCCCTGATCAAGGGCGCCAACGGACTTTACGAAGCTGACGGACAGCAACCCGAAAAGGCCGAGGACGCGGAAGTTCTGCAAGGCATGATCGAGGGATCGAACGTTCAGGGAATTACCGAAATGACGAGTTTGATCAATGCGGCGCGCAGCTATGCCAGCGCCGCCAAGATCGTAAAGGACGAACACGAGCGGCTGCGCCGGGCCATCCAGACCCTCGGCGCCGCGCCACGCGGCTAACAAAGGAACGAATCAATGCGATCATTGAACATCGGTGCGACGGGGATGCTCGCCCAGCAACTCAACGTCGAAGTCATCTCCAACAACATCGCCAACATGAACACGACCGGCTACAAGCGCCAACGCGTCGAATTCCAGGATCTGCTCTATCAGAACCTGCGCCGCGTCGGATCAGCCTCGTCCGACACCGGCACCATCGTGCCCACCGGCGTGCAGCTCGGTCTTGGCGTCAAGCCGGCGGCTGTCTATCGCATCGTCGAACAGGGAAATATCCAGGTCACCGGGAACCCCCTCGACCTTGCGATCAACGGCAAGGGGCTGTTCATGGTCGAGTTGCCCTCCGGTGATACCGCCTATACCCGAGCCGGCGCCTTTCAGCTCAGTCCGGATGGCGACATGGTGACCAGCGACGGTTACATAATCCAGCCCGGGATCACCCTGCCGGACGACGCCGTATCGATTACCATCAACGCCAGCGGCGAAGTCTTCGCCAATATCGAAGGACAGGTGGCGCCGACCCAGGTCGGACAGATCGA
>JAJFGM010000112.1 GCA_021776145.1 Kiloniellaceae bacterium
CCCAAGACCTCAAGGCCAAAATCGAGGCCTTCATCGACTACTTCAACAAGACCATGGCAAAGCCCTTCAAATGGACCTATCAAGGAAAACCTCTGACCGCTTGAAAATGGGTCAGAACCTACGCTGGGATGTACTAGTGGCATTCCACAGAGATTATGACGGTTTCACCGCGAAGATTTTGTCCGCCGGCAAGGCGCGGGCTGCGCGGTGGTGTCAACCACCACAAGCAGTTTGCAACGCCGCAGGCGGACAAAAGATCGTGGCCTTCGGTGGGGCCACTCGACCCTCTGGGGGCGTTGCGCTGCTTGCCCGATGTCCCGCATCGCGCGGCGAAGCGCGCCTACCCAGAGGGTCGATTGGTACCCATGAAACCGTCATAATCTCTGTGGAATGCCACTAGCAGCCTATTCGGGCAGGCAACCGCTGTGGCGGCGTGCTCAGATTTCGCCGCGTTCTTCCGCCCGCGCCTGATCGAGGGCCCGGTGATAGGCCAGCATGACCTCGTGTTCGTGCGCCAGTCCGATCATGCGCATGGTCGAGCGGTCGTCGACCACCGGGACATGGACCTCGCCGGTGACGCTGTAGACCTTGACCGCGGTCTCCAGATCATCGCGTGCCTGCAATACGGTGGGGTGCGCCCGGGCCAGGCTTTGCGCCATCAGTTCAGAGTCGTGACTGGTATCGAAGGCTGCCTCGTGCAGATCCGAAAAGGTGAGGGTACCGATCAGCACGCCTTCGGCGTCTATAACGAAGAGTTCGCCCCAGGGCGCTTCCTGCAGGCGGTGCCGCACTTTGTCCATCGGCGTGTCCGCGGCGATGGTCTCGAAGGTCGAATCCATCACCGTATTCACCCTGATGGAGCGCATCAGGGTGATTTCCTTGCCGCCCTTGATTGAAATGCCGCGGCGTTCGAGCTGCCAGACAAAGAAGGAACGGCCATGCAGCTGCTGCGTGATGACGCTGGCGATCACCGTGGCAATCATCACGGCGACCGTCACGGCGTAGTCGCCGGTCAACTCGAATATCATCAAGATGGTCGAGATCGGTGCCCCGAGCACAGCGCCGGCGACGGCGCCCATTCCGATCATGGTATAGGCGCCATGGCCCGAGGAAAGATGCGGAAAAGTCGCCGTCGCAATGACGCCGAAGGCGCCGCCGACCATGGCGCCGATGAAAAGTGACGGGGAAAAGATGCCGCCGGCGAAGCCGCAGCCCAGGCAAATTGCCGTCGCCGCTGTTTTAAGAACGATGAGGGCGACGAGGGTCCACAGGGGATATTGGTCTGATAAGGCCGTGTTGGTGGCTTCATAACCGACTCCCAGGACCTCGGGAAAGCCGACAGCGATGACGCCAAGCAGCAGGCCGGCGATGGCCGGCCGCGACCAGCCCGGCAGCGACGTCCTCTGCGACAGGTCCTCGACCAGCATGATCGAGCGCATGAAGATAATCGCGACCACGGCCGAGACCACGCCGAGCAGGGCAAAGGCGGGAAACTCCCAGGCCGAGACGATGGTCCAGGCCTCCGGCAGAATGAAGGCCGGAAAATCGCCATAGTGGGCGCGGCTGATCAGGGTTCCCGTTACCGAGGCGATAACGATCGGCGCGAAGGCCGACAAGGCATAGTGTCCGACCACCACCTCGAGAGAGAAAAAAGCGCCGGCGATGGGGGCATTGAAGGATGCCGCCACGGCGGCGGCGACGCCGCAACCCAGCAGGGTGCGAGACAAGCTGCCCCCTAAATGCAAGCGCTTGGCGGCCCAGGCGCCAAGCGATGCGCCCAGGTGAACCACTGGCCCTTCACGCCCGACCGAGGCGCCGACACCGATCGACGCGGCGCTGGCGATGGCGGCCTTCAGGCCGGTCGACAGCGACATGCGGCCGCCCCGCAGGGCGCTGGCCTCGATGACATCGGCGACGGCGTGCGGCCGGCGGTTCGGCATGACGTAGTGGATGAAGAGGCCGACCAGGAGACCGCCGAGGGTC
This sequence comes from Kiloniellaceae bacterium, assembly GCA_021776145.1. GTDB lineage: Bacteria > Pseudomonadota > Alphaproteobacteria > Kiloniellales > Kiloniellaceae > JAJFGM01. The sequence continues at coordinate 1,984 of JAJFGM010000112.1, forward strand.
GGCACGGCGACGATGTGCCACCAGGGGAGCTCGCGCGCCAGCGAAGCGACCGTTTCGCCGCCGAAGCCGTAAGCGAACTCCTGCACGAAGGCAATACCATAGCGAAAGACGATCGCGGCGACACCGGCGGCGATGCCGATGATCACCGCCATGACCGAGAGGATCACCTGGACATTGCGGCTGAATCTTTTGAGCCAGACGAAGACGCTGGAAATGTAAGATGACAACACAGGTACCCGCGCCCCACTCATCCAGCGTCATTAAACGCTCAATGGCTAAGGGACGCCAGTCCTGTCAGGCCGCGCGGCGCGGAAAACAATATAGAGGTGTGTCTGGTTTTAGTTACAACGACCGATGGAGTTTTCAGCACAGATTCGTTTGCCGTCGGTCCAGGTCGCGCCGGAGAGGTCGGCGCGGGTCAGATCGGCATCGTCCAGCCGCGCACCACTCAACTTCGCGCTTTTCAGGCTGCTGCGAAAAAGCTTAGCGCGTCGCAGGTCGGCTCCGGCGAAGGAGGCTCCCTCGAGGTCGGCTTTGGTAAAATCCGCTTCTTCGAGGCGGGCACCGTCGAAGTTCGTACCTCTTAGCTGCGCATTGATGAATTTCGCATGAAAGGCGCTGACCTTGCGGAACTGCACGCCCTCCAGTGTGGCACGGATGAACGAGGTGTCACGCAGCCGGGCGTCGCTGAGGTCGGTGCCGCTGAGGTCGAGACCATCCATATTGCAGCGCTGCCAGTTCACCCGCGGTTGGGGCGGGTCGGTGCAGCCGGCTTGGGCCGGAGGCGCAATTGCACCGAAAGACGCGAAAAAACCGAGAACCGCGACAGGAAGGAAGTACCGCACCAAACCGGAATGGCGGCAGGCACGGTCTAAACGCGAAAGCTTCATGCTCTTAGATTTGGCCATATCCGTCGCCACCGCAAAGGATTTTTCTCATCGGTTCGCGGCAACGAATTCGGCAAGCGGTGGACGCGAGATGCCTTGCCCAGCGTCGTCCGGCGGCGCGATCCCTTCATGGCTGCGCCACAGATCAGCCAAGGCGTCGTGGATGTGCGGCGGAAAGGGAGCCACTCTGCGGGTTTTCAGGTCGATATGCAGGGACAGCATTTCCGCCGTAGCCGCCAGGATGCCATCGCCAGCGTGAAACATGCGATGGTAGAAACGCAGGCGTTTGGAATCGAAAGCCAGCAACTGTGTGCTGACCCGTAGAGGGTCGCCCTGGTTCAGCTCGCGAAGATAGGAAAGCTTGATTTGCCCGGCAAATGTCGTGCCGGCACCGGATTTGTTGTAGTCGGCACCAAGTCCGAGACTATCGAAAAAAACGTCGGTCGCCAGGTCGAAAGCGAGCAGGTAGTAGGCGACGTTCATATGGCCGTTGTAATCGATCCAGCCCGGCGCGACCTCGCTGCGATAGCGGTCGAAGAGGGCCTCGTGGGTGCGCATGCAGGTGTTCCTTTCTCGAACCGAGCCTAGGGCAGTGTCCGGGTCCGTTGAACTGGACCACAGCAACGGTGCTTAAAAAAAGTGCCATAAATTTCAATGTGTAGATAGGCAAACCGGCAGGCACGATGACCGATTCGGCAACTCTCGGTACCGGTCGTGGCTGACCCAGTCAACCGGCGGGATCGGAAAGGCCATCTGGGGGCGGGAGAAGCAATGCCCGGCGGCATCTGGCGACTGGAGGGTCGGGGTGTTTTGACCGGGATCGCAGCATTCTCGTAACACTGTGGCGTTTTTGCCACAGCACGTAAGGTGCGAAAAATGCTTTGAATTAACGATACTAGCCTTTCTGCCGACCCTGTGTTACCTGATCATGAGGGAACAGGCGCATAGGCCAGCCAGTCCTGGCGTAAGGAACTGTTAAAAGAAGTTTGTCAGGGTTTTGCCTATTATTCGGGGATGTGTTGGGAATAGGGTTGAGTTTCTTGCGAAGCTTGCGGAAACTCCGGCCTCAGGGCACTCCAACGCGATGAGTAGAGCTGGATTAGTCGGGGGCAGGGGAAACACGTGGTAGCCAGAACTATGCCATTTCCCGGATGTGGGATTCTGCGCAAATCCGCCGTTATCCTGGCGGCCGTGCTGTTTATCGGGGGCTGCGCTGGGACGCCGGAAGAAGCCGAAACCGGCGGTTGGTCAAGCGAAGACCAGTGGGCTTCCAGCGAATCCGATCTGGCGGCGGCGCCGGACGAAAGTGACGGCGATCCTCTTGAGACACCCAATCGCTTCATCTTTGCCCTCAACGAGGGCCTGGATGTCATGGTGATCAAGCCGGCGGCCGCGACCTATCGTTTTCTCCTGCCAAACATGGTGCGCGATTCGGTGCGTAATTTCATACGCAACTTGGAGTCCCCCGTTATCCTGGCCAATGACGTCTTGCAGGGTGAACTGGATCGCGCCGAAACAACGGTCATGCGCTTCCTGATCAACTCCACCGCGGGTGTGTTGGGCCTGTTCGACGTCGCTGCGGGCTGGGGTTACGAGTACCACGACGAGGATTTCGGCCAGACATTGGGCAGTTACGGAGCCGGCGAAGGCGCCTATTTGGTGCTGCCTTTGCTTGGTCCCTCGTCAATTCGCGATGGCGCCGGTCTTGTCGTCGACTCCTTCCTTGACCCCCTGACCTACCTTGTGTCGCAAGAAATACTGCTGGCGCGACGCGGCGTTAAGGGTATCGATACCCGCTCGCGTCATATTGAAACCGTCGAAGAAATTCAACGCGATGCTATAGACTTCTATGCACGGGTGCGCTCGCTATATCGCCAACACCGGCAGGATGCCATCCAGAATGGCCTACCTGCGGCGGACTCTCCGGCGCCGGGCCTATCCGGGACGTCGGAGCAGTCAGGCGATGCAAGCTTAATACAGTAGCATCCGTTCCAGATTCTCAAGCAAAAGATGAGCGGCCGGCCGAAGATCCGATGATAATTCAGAACCAAATTTTACGCCGAGGTCTTCGCCTGCTATTGGTTTTGGGCCTCTGCTCGGCGCCCGTGCAAGCGGTTGACGCGATGGCTGGCGATGCCGCGAGCTTTTTGGCGACGCTGCAGGACGAGGCCATCGAGCAGCTGACCGATCCCGATATCGACGCGGACGAGCGTGAACAGCGCTTTCGGCATCTCTTCAACAAGGGGTTCGACGTCCCGGCCATCGGCCGATTTGTGGTCGGACGCTATTGGCGCGGCGCCACGCAAAAAGAGCGCGACGACTTCATAAAGGTCTTTGAGGATGTCGTTGTTCAACGCTTCATGCCGCTTTTGTCGGAGGGCAGCGAGCGGCGTTTCGAGATCGGCAAGGTGGTCGAGGACTCGCGGGCTAAGGATCATGTGCTCGTCGCCTCGGAAATCGCGCGCGGCGAGGGCGACCCCTACAAGGTCAATTGGCGCATCCGCTTCAAGGACGAGGAGTTCAAGGTCCTCGACATTGTCGCCGAAGGCGTCAGCATGGCCATTACCCTGCGTTCGGAATACGGATCGCTGATCAAGTCCTCGGGCGGAAAGGTGAGCAGCCTCACGGAAGCGCTGCGCAAAAAGCTCAATAGCGGCGCTTTCGCCAACGCGAATTCCAATTGAGGCACCCGCCTTCGGCGCATTGAAGCTTGACGCAGGTACGCATCACCTAACCCGCAACACCGGAAACAGGTTGGCTCGCGGCAATGCGCCGCGCAAATTCAGTTTTCCGCCACGCCTCAGTAGGGTTCGTCGACCAGGACCGTGCAGCGGCGCATGACCCGGGCCTCTCGCGCCGTGTCGTAGGCCGTCGCCTTGTGCAGGACACAACGGTTGTCCCAGAAGACAAAGTCGCCGTGCCGGTAGCTGTGGCGGTAGACCAGGTGGTCGGGCGTGAACAGCCGGTTCATCTCGTCGATCAGGGCGCGGCCTTCGTCGTAGTCCATACCATCGACGTATTCGGCGTGGTCGCCGAGATAAAGCACCTTGCGCCCGGTCTCGGGATGATTGCGGACCAGCGGCCAGGCGACCGGCGGGATCTTGGCCCTTTGCACCGCGTTTAAGGGTTCATGGCCGTGTCGACGGTTGCGCGAAAAGTCGAGACTGTGAAAGACCCGCAAACCCTCGACCCGCTGTTTCCATTCGGCGCTCAGTTCGTCGTAGGCCGCGTACATGTCGCAAAAGTGGGTCTCGCCGCCCGCGGTGGGCGGTTGCACGGCGTACATGAAGGTTGAATGCCCAGTGCGGGCGTTCCACGAGCCGTCGGTGTGCCACACCAGCGTTCCCTGATCCGGGTGTTTGCCTGAGGGTTTGCCGGCCGCGTCGAGGTTGCTCAGCACGTAGAGTTCGGGATGCCCGGTTTCGCTATGATACTGGTTCATCACGTGCACCTGGACTTCCCCGAATTTGGCCGCGAATGCCACATGCGCCGCCGGTGATACCTCGATGCAGCGAAAGGCAATAAACTGGTAACGCAGCCAGGCCGCATGGATCGACGGAAAGACCTCGGGGCTGGCGGCCATTTCGAGGTCGATACCGACGATCTCGGCGCCGAGGGCCGGTGACAGCGCGTGGACTTCGAAGGGCCAATCCGCATCCGTTTCGGGCAGTTGCACCTTGTTGTGCCTCCTTGCGTTTGCCGACCTTCACACCGGGAGTTCGATTATGAGCTGCAAGACTTCATTCGGGCCACAGAAATTCGACCGCGGATCTCGGCGAAAGACCCTATCCCGAGATCGGCATCAGGTAGGGCGAAGATTGCATTGGCGGAACAGTGGCGCGGGATTGGTCTTCCGTCCTACGCTATGACCCGCGCAATGAATATTCCAAGGACCGCCGGATAGGGCGGTCTTATGTGTTTGTATGTTTGGCCTGAAGGAGAACCTGAACATGAGTGCCTATGTAATCGCGCATGCGACCATCAAGGATCCGGAAAAACTCAAGGAATACGGGGCTGTCGCCGCTCCCCTGGTCACGGCCGCCGGCGGTGAGTTCGTCTCGGTCGGCACTGTCGCCGAAGTGTTGGCCGGCAGCCACGACCATCAACGCGCCATCGTCATTCGCTTCCCCGATGCCCAGACCGCGCGGGACTGGTATGGCTCCGATGCCTATCAGGCGATCATCCCGACCCGCGAGCAGGCAATGGATGCCGTATTCATCCTTTCCGAGGACCCGCCGAAGTAGGCGAATGTGGGGCCGGCGCTCGCCGTGAGGTGTTCCGACAGAAACTTTCTAATCGATCCTATGGGAACTCGCGTCTATTGGGGGCTTCCGCGTCGGGGCGGGCCCGCAGTTGGAATTCGCTGTTGTAGTTCGAGGCGCTGGGATTGGCGGCGCAGGGCCGGAAATACTGTGCGCTTCCCGGCTTCATTGTGTCGTAGTCCCACGACGGGCTTCGGCCTAGCGCGTGGGCCCGGTCGACGAGGCGCCGTCGCGACTGATCTTCCAGCACGCGGCGTTTCAGCCCGTCGAGGTCCCAATTCCGTCTGACGAAGCCGGCGAGCCGGGTTTCCACTTCGGCGACCTCGGGCAGACCGGACAGGTTCCGCGTTTCCCGCGGGTCGGTGGTGCGATCGAACAGCAACGGCGGATCGTCGTCGCAGAAGATGTACTTGTAACGTCCTTCCATGACCATGACCGCCGGAGAGTTCAACCCCTCGCCAGTCATCTCCGCGATGACTTGATCGGGTCCCTCGACAGCCTCGCCACGCAAGTTCGGGCGCAAGCTGCGTCCGTCGATGGCGGTCTCCATGGACGCGAGACCGGCAACGGGGTCGGCCAGGTCGAGGACCGTCGGAAAGAGGTCGACGAGCGAAACGTTCTCGGCGCGGCGCGCGGCCGCGAAGCGGGATGGGGCCGAAACGATAAAGGGGATCTGCAGCGCGCAGTCGTAGAAGGAGCGTTTGAACCACAGGCCACGTTCGCCCAGGGTCTCGCCATGATCCGACAACAAAACGACGATGGTGTCGTCGGCCAATCCGGCCGTCTCCAAGGCCTCCAAAAGGCTGCCGACCTGGTCGTCGATGTAGCTCACCGCGCCGTAGTAGGCGTGCCGCGCCACCCGCACATCGGCGTCGCTCATCCCGGCGTCGGCGACGCCGATGTGGTCGTAGAGCCGCTGTGAATGGGGGTCGAGGTCGGCGCGTGGCATCGCCGGCAGCATTGGCATGTCGATATCGTCGTGGCGGTAGCGGTTCCAATAGCGACGCGGCACGGCAAAGGGATCATGCGGGTGGGTGAAGGAGACGAAGAGCCCGAAGGGCCGGCGGTCGCCGCCACGGCCGAGATCGTGAATCTTGCGGATGGCCGTGAAGGCGACTTCGTCATCGAAGTCGAGCTGGATGGTTCGCTCGTAGATGCCCGAGTTCATTATGCCATTGACTTCGCCGGCCGCGGCCAGGAGCCGGTCGCCTCCAGTCACGCCGTGTGACCAGTTTGCCGTCCAATTGAAATCGGATGGATAGATGTCCGTCGTCAGGCGTTCCTCGAAGCCATGCAATTGGTCCGGCCCGATGAAGTGCATCTTGCCGGACAGGCAGGTCTGGTAGCCAAGCAGGCGAAGGTAGTGAACGAAGGTCGGCAGGGAGGCAGGAAACTCCGCCCCGTTGTCAAAAGCGCCGGCGTTGGTGGGCAGCAGACCCGACAGCATGGAAAAGCGCGACGGCGCGCACAGCGGGTAGTTGCAATAGGCCTGCTCGAAGACCACGCCGCGTCCCGCGAGTACGTCGATGTTCGGCGTCTTGGCGACCCTGTTGCCATAAGCCGGCAGCGCCCGGGCGGCCAACTGGTCGGCCTGGATGAAAAGGAAGTTCGGTTTCTCAGTCATTATCCTTGCGCCCCTGCGCCTCGCACCCGCCTCGCCACGCTGGCGATTTGGCTTCATTCTGGCGTAGAATCGGAATGCTGTCAGGCACTCGTGGTGCACGGCTGCCGACGGAGCCCCCGATCGATCCCGAAGGCCGACCGACGCAGGATCCGGAAGACCGTGTTCGCGGCCGGCCACGACCGAGATTTCGAAAGGAAAGACCCATGGCGATCAAGCGATTTCACGGTGAAAGCAGGGGACGTTGCCGGGCGGTCGTGAACAGCGGTCTCGTCTATGCCGTTGCGACCGATACGAGCTCGGGAAAGAGCGTGGCCGAGCAAACAAGGCGAACGCTGGAGGCCCTGGAAAAGACCCTGCTAGAGGCGGGAAGCGGCAAGGGCGGCCTGCTGCAGGCGACGGTCTATCTGCGTGACATGTCGACCAAGGCCGAAATGGACGCGGTCTGGTGCGATTGGGTCGGCGGCGAAGAGAACTGGCCGCAACGCGCCTGTGTCGGTGCCGATCTGGCGGGGGCCGACCTTGTCGAAATCGTCGTAACGGCCGCCCAGACCTGACGCCGATCAACTGGCTTGCCGGGCACTTCCATTGGCCTATCATCATGGCCGTGCCGTTCATCATGGCCGTGCCGTCGGGGGACTGTCGCGGCTCTTGACGGCGAGGCTGCACAGTTGCGCGCGGAGAACATGATGGAGAATCGGCAATGAGCAAGCGCCAAGCCGGCCGGGTTTTTCGTTACGGTGGCGATTTCGCCGACCAGCGCATCGTCCGGGCCAAGGGCTCCTGCATCTACGACAGCGACGGCCGCGAGATCCTCGATTTCACGTCCGGCCAGATGAGCGGCATTCTCGGCCATGGTCATCCCGAAATCGTGGCTGTCATTCAGGATATGGCCGCCAATCTGGATCATCTCCACAGCGGTTTTCTGTCCGACCCCGCGGTCGAATTTGCGCAAGACCTGGCCGCCATGTTGCCGGACGGACTCGACCGGGTGCTGCCGCTGTCGACGGGCGGCGAATCCAACGAGGCCGCCCTGCGCATCGCCAAGACCTATACCGGCGGCTTCGAGGTCGTTGCTTTCGATCGCTCGTGGCACGGGGTGACGGGCGGGGCGGCGGCCACGACCTTTTCCGGCGGCCGTCGAGGTCACGGGCCCACATTTCCGGGCGTGCTGACCCTGCCGACACCGCATGCCTATCGTTCGCCCTTCAACCGTGACGGCGATTACGACTGGCGCGCGGAATTCGAGTTCGGCTGGGATATCATCGACCGGCAAAGTACGGGCCATCTGGCGGCGGTCATCGTCGAACCAATCCTGAGTTCCGGCGGCATTATCGACCTTCCGGAAGGCTACCTCGCCGCGTTGAAGGAAAAAGCGCATGAGCGCGGCATGCTGGTCATCTTCGACGAAGCGCAGACCGGCATGGGCCGGACCGGCGATAATTTCGCCTTCCAGCGCGATGGCATCGTCCCCGATATTCTCAACCTCTCGAAGACCCTCGGCGCGGGGCTGCCGCTGTCCGCGACGATCACATCGAACGAGATCGAGCAGGACTGCAACGACAAGGGCTTCCTGTTCTACACAACCCACGCGGCGGACCCGTTACCGACAGCAGTCGGTCGCAAGGTCGTTGAAATCGTTCAACGCGACGGTCTCGCGGAGCGGGCCAAGGAGTTGGGTGATTACCTGAAGTCACATCTGCTGGATCTGCAACAGCGCCACGCCATTATTGGCGATGTTCGTGGCCGTGGTTTGTTGCTTGGGGTCGAACTGGTGTCCGACCGCCAGACGAAAAGCCCAGCATCCGAAATCGGCGGCACGATCAGCGAGCGCTGCCTTGAACTGGGGGCCTGCCTCAATATCAGCCGGCGCGGCATGGCCGGCGTCTTCCGCATCGCGCCACCGCTCACCACCAACCGCGACGAGATCGACAAGGCCATCGGCATTTTCGACCAAGCCCTGACGGAGTGCGAGACGCTTAATTAGGCGCCGCACGCACGAATGATGGGAATCTCAGATGCTAACTGAAGCACAGGCAAAAGACGCGGCCGAGCAGGTCTGGCGTTGTTGGCGGGATGGCCAGGTTATGAGCGCACTCCCCGCCCGACTGCAGCCTGCCAACCGCGCGGACGGATACGCTATCCAGGCGCATTATGAAGCGGCTAGCGGCCAACCCCTCTTTGGCTGGAAAATCGCGGCCACCAGCGTCGCGGGACAACAACATATCGGGGTCGATGGCCCCATCGCGGGACGATTGCTGCGCGAACACGTCTTCGAAGATGGAGCACAACTCACCTTCGGACACAACCGATTG
>JAJFGM010000113.1 GCA_021776145.1 Kiloniellaceae bacterium
ACCTGTTCAATGCTTCGGCGATTATTCCCCTGCCGGGGCCCTTGCGCTGGCTGTTGGCGCGTTTCATTTCCGGCCGCCGTGCGCCGATCGCGCGTGAGATCTACGCGCGGATCGGTGGCTCGTCGCCGCTTCTCAGCAACACCGAGGCAGCGGCAAGATCCCTTGAATCAGCGCTTGGCGACCTCGGTACCGTCAGGTGTTTCCCCAGCATGCGCTATTGGCACCCCCGCGCCAAACAGGTGGTGGCGGACGTCAAGGCTTTCGGTCCCGATGAAATCGTTTTTTTGCCGCAGTATCCGCAGTTTTCGACAACAACAACGGGGTCCTCCCTGCGCGAATGGCGAGAGGTGGCGCTGGACGCGGATCTGACAGCGCCGACGCGTGGCATCTGCTGCTATCCGCGTGAATCAGGGTTCATCACGGCAATGGCCGAGAAGGTCAAACTGTCGCTTCGCGAATGTCCGCCAAAGGAGCGGCCGCGAGTGCTGTTTTCGGCGCACGGATTGCCGAAGCGGACCATTGAACGCGGCGATCCCTATCAATGGCAGGTGGAGCGCACCGCTTATGCCCTGGTAGCAGCGATTGGCGATGCCGACCTGGATTGGCGGCTGTGTTATCAGAGCCGGGTCGGGCGGCTCGAGTGGATTGGTCCATCGACGGATCTGGAGATCCAAACCGCGGGTGCGGAAGGCCGCGCCTTGATCGTCGTGCCCATCGGATTTGTTTCCGAGCATTCCGAGACCCTGGTCGAACTCGATATCGAGTACCGTGAACTGGCCGAGAAGGCAGGGGTTCCAACCTATCTTCGGGTCGATACCGTCGGCGTCTCGAAGGCGTTTATCGGCGGGTTGGCGCAGATGGTGCGGGACACTTTAGGGTCGGATCGGGTCGCGATTTGTGCACAGGAAGGCGGCCGTATCTGTCCAAAATCCTGGTCTGGTTGCGCGCAGGCCGAAAATGCCGGCGGGGTTGGATAGGGCGCCATGGAAGGCTTTCTTGGGGCGGCTTACCCGTGGATCAAGGCCTTGCATATTCTGGCGGTGATATCCTGGATGGCGGGCATGCTCTATCTGCCGCGGCTGTTTGTATATCACGCCGACAGTCAAGCCGGGTCGGACCAGTCCGAGACCTTCAAGGTCATGGAACGGCGGCTTTTGCGCGCCATTATCAATCCGGCCATGGCTGTCAGCTGGCTTGCCGGCCTGGCTTTGGCGACGCATCTCGGCGTCTGGACGGAGGCCTGGTTTCACGCCAAGTTGGCGATGCTGGTTGCGATGCAGGTGGCCCACGCCAGTTTCGTCCATGCTTGGCGCGCCTTCGCGGCCGATACCAATAGCCGCAGCGCGCGCTATTTTCGCTTCATGAACGAGGTCCCGACGCTACTGATGATCGCCATCGTGGTGCTGGCCGTGGCAAAGCCCTTTTAATCCCGGGGTTCCGCCTTTTTGCGGCGGCTTGACTTCGTTCTGGCATTGGTTTATCGACAGCAAGGTTCTTGCGCCTTGCGGTTCAGCGAGGCGCGTCCCATCTAATTGGTTAATCTAACGGTAACCGGCCTTTTGTAGGCTGTGGCCCTCCCTTCCGAATGCGGCGGCTGCGCTGTTTCTCCGACATCGACCCCGTCGCTCAAACGTGGTTCCCGCACATCGCTGCGAACAGCCGCTTCTCCCAGAATTTTAGGCGTCAGGCCCATGAACCTCCAAGATTTGAAAGCCAAAACACCGGCCGATCTGCTCAGCTACGCCGAGGAGCTGGACATCGAGAATGCCAGCACGCTGCGCAAGCAGGACATGATGTTTGCGATCCTCAAGCATTTGGCCGACACCGACCAACCCATCTACGGCTCGGGTGTTCTTGAAATTCTGCAAGACGGCTTCGGGTTCCTACGTTCGCCGGAATCCAATTATCTGCCAGGGCCCGATGACATCTACGTCTCGCCCAGCCAGGTGCGCCGTTTCGGGCTGCGCACCGGTGACACCGTGCAGGGCCAGATCCGCTCGCCAAAGGACGGGGAACGCTATTTCGCCTTGTTGAAGGTCGCCGAGATCAATTTCGATCCGCCGGAGAATTCGCGCCACCGCATCAACTTCGACAATCTGACGCCGCTTTACCCCGACGAGAAGCTGAAGCTGGAAGTCGAAGATCCGACGATCAAGGACCTGACCTGCCGGGTTATCGATTTGACGGCGCCGATCGGCAAGGGCCAGCGTGCCATCATTGTCGCGCCGCCGCGGACCGGCAAGACGATGATCCTGCAGAACATTGCCCAGTCCGTCGCCGACAACCACCCGGAAGTCTTTCTCATCGTGCTGCTGATCGATGAGCGGCCGGAAGAGGTGACCGACATGGACCGTTCGGTCCGCGGCGAAGTGGTGTCTTCGACGTTTGACGAACCGGCGAGCCGCCACGTACAGGTCGCGGAAATGGTCATCGAAAAAGCCAAGCGACTGGTCGAACACAAAAAGGACGTTGTGATCCTGCTCGACTCGATCACGCGCCTGGCGCGCGCCTACAACACCGTCGTTCCAAGCTCGGGCAAGGTGTTGACAGGTGGCGTCGACGCCAACGCACTGCAGCGTCCGAAGCGTTTCTTCGGCGCCGCCCGCAATATCGAAGAGGGCGGGTCCTTGACCATCATTTCAACTGCGCTGATCGACACCGGCAGCCGAATGGACGAGGTGATTTTCGAAGAGTTCAAGGGGACCGGTAATTCCGAAATCGTGCTCGACCGGAAACTGGCCGACAAACGTACATTCCCGGCCATTGACATCGGCAAGTCCGGAACGCGCAAGGAAGAACTGCTGGTCGACAAGGGCACCTTGTCGAAGATGTGGGTCCTGCGCCGCATTCTGATGCCGATGGGGGTAACCGACTCGGTCGAGTTCCTCACCGATAAGCTCAAACATTCGAAGAACAACGCCGAATTCTTCGATGCCATGAACCAATAAGCCTCGTGCCACCGGGCCGGGTACCGGCAAGCAAAAGGATTGAAACTCGGGCGCTCCCGCATCTCGCAGGGGAGCGCCCGTTTGTCTTTCGCCTTGGCGCGCCGTCGTTATGTCCGCGGCAGACTCCCTACGGCATAAGCACCGTTGAACCAGTGGTCTTGCGCGCTTCGAGATCGCGATGTGCCTGCGCCGTTTCGGCCAGGGGGTAGGTCTGGTTGATGGCGATCTTGACGGCACCGGATTGTACGACCTGGAAGAGTTCCTCGGCGCAGGCGACGAGATCCTCGCGCGTGGCGTTGTAACTCATCAGCGTCGGGCGCGTCAGGTAGAGCGATCCCTTTTGCCCCAACAGGCCGGGGTTGAACTCGGTGACGGCACCAGAGGCGTTGCCGAAGTTGACCATGAAGCCGCGCGGCTGCAGACAATCCAGGGAACCGTAGAAGGTGTCCTTGCCGACTGAATCGTAGACCACCGGTACTCCCTTGCCAACGGTCAGGTCGCGTACCCGGGCGACGACGTCTTCGCTGCGATAGTTGATTGTGTGATCGCAACCGTTGGCTTTCGCCAAGGCGCCTTTCTCTTCCGAACCGACCGTGCCGATGACGGTGACGCCGAGATGTCGGAGCCATTGACAGGCGATCAGGCCGACACCGCCGGCGGCGGCGTGGAAGAGCACGGTCTCGCCTTTCTTGACCCGGTAGGTGCGGCGGATCAGGTACTGCACGGTCATGCCTTGCAGCATCATGGCGGCGGCTGTGGTATCGTCGATGCCGTCGGGAATCTTGACTAGGCGGTGAGCCGGCATGAGGCGGATTTCGGAATAAGCGCCCGGCGGCATGTCGGCATAGGCGACACGGTCGCCAACTTGGAAATCGTGGACACCCGGGCCGATCTCCTCAACGCGGCCGGCGCCTTCCATGCCAAGGACGGCGGGGAGCTCCAGGGGATAGAGGCCGCTGCGTTGATAGACGTCGATGTAGTTGAGACCTATGGCGCCGTGCGTCAGGCGAACCTCTCCCTTGCCGGGAGCGCCGACCTCCACTTCTTCGTAGCGCAGGACTTCGGGACCTCCGGCTTCGTGTATGCGTATGGCTTTCGACATCAGGCAAGTGTCTCCTTGAAGAAATCGAGGGTTCTTTGATTCGCCAGCTGTGCGGCCGCGGCGTCGTAGTGCTCGCCGCCGGTGCGGGCAAAGGCATGATCGTTGCCTTCGTAGACATGTAGATCGATCTTGGCGTGCCCCGCGAGGCCAGCTTTTATCTTATCCTGCGCTGCCTTTGGAACAAACTTGTCCTCCGAGGCAACGTGCAAAAGGAGGGGTTGGCTAATGTTGCCGGCTTCCTCAAGCAGTTCATCAAGGCCGACGCCATAGTAGCTGACGCTGGAGTCCACATCGCTGCGCGTCGCCATGAGGTAGGCGAGTTTGCCGCCGAGGCAATAACCGACGCTGCCAACCCTGCCGTTGCAGGCTTCATGCTGACGCAGATGTGAGAGACCGGCTTGCAAGTCGTCGATGCCCTTGTCGACGTCGAAGAGCTGGAACAGCTCGAAGGCGCGGGCCCATTCCGCCTCGGTCTTATCGGTCAATTGAATGCCCGGTTCGATGCGCCAAAAGATGTCGGGGCAACAGGCGATGTAACCGGCACCGGCGAGCCAGTCGCAAACGTCACGCATGACTTGGTTGACCCCGAAAATCTCTTGCGCCACTAGGACGCCTGGCGCGGGATTCCGTGTCGGCACTGCGAGATAGGCGCCGAAGGACCCGTCCGAACCCTGGATCGTGATGTCTGGCATGAATGTCTCCCTTGGTTTTGCGGCAACCTCATGGATATTACGGACGCATAGGTCCGTTAATCATGCGATGGTGCCGCGCACTGTCAAAGCAATTCCATCTGGAGGGGCTGCGCACCCTCGTGGGCGAGCAACCAGCGTTTGGTGGTGATGCCTCCGCGGCCGGAAAAACCGCCGATGCGGCCGTCCGCGGCGAGAACGCGGTGACAGGGGATGACAATGGGAATGGGGTTGGCGCCACAGGCGCTACCGACGGCGCGGGCCACCGATCCCAACACCGCGGCGAGCTGTCCGTAGCTGCGGGTCTCGCCTGCCGGGATGGCCCGCATCTGGTGCCAAACAGCCTTTTGGAAGGGGCTACCCGCGGGCGCGAGCGGGAGGTCGAATTCGTGCCGCCCGTTATTGAAGTAGGCGCGGAGTTGTTCGCCGGCGCGGCGTAACAGAGGGGAGCTGTCGGCACCGCTTTGGCCCCAGGCGAGACCGACGATGACGTCGTTCTCTTCGCTGAGGGTGAAGCGGCCGTATTTTGTTTCGACGGTGCAGCGGAGCATCGCAGATTTTTAGCACAGTTCGCTATCAGACCAGGAGTGCTTTCCGAAGCTCGTGTGGATCGGTCATGGCGAGAGAGCAGGTCTGACCGCGGCAAAGAAAGGCGGTGGCCTTGTCGTCGATTTGTTTTTTACCGCGCGCCGGATGACCGTCTGGCAGTTCCGCGTCCGAGGCGATCACTTGCAGGCAGCGGTCGGGCTGACAGGTCGAGAAGGCGGCGGCCAGCATGGCGTCGCAGTCGGCCGAACCGCGCTGGCCGATGACAACGATTTGCAGAGCTTGGCGCAATAACGCGGCACCGTTGAGCAGACCGGTGAGGGCGATGGGGTTGCGTTCCAGCTCGCCTCCAAAGGCATTCGCAAGAGCCTCGGCGCGCTCAAGAAATGCACGGTCGCCGGTGAAGTGGTACAAACGGGCGAGGACCGATATCAGTGTCGCGTTGCCGTTAGGGGTGGCGTTGTCCTGTGCCGACTTCGGGCGCAGCAATAGATCGCGCGTATCGTCGGCTGTTTGGAAATAACCGCCGTTTTCCTTATCCCAGTAGTGTCGATCGAGGATCTCCGCCCAAGCGCGGGCGGCCGCGAGGAAGCGATTGTCGCCATCGGCCTCGAAGAGCGCCAAGGCGGCCTCGCTCATGTTGGCATAGTCTTCCAGGGTGGCTGGATGCAGAAGGCGGCCGCGGCGCCAGCAGTGCAGCAGCCGGCCATCCTCGCTCATGTGTTCGCGCACAAAATCGAATGCCGCGATACCAGCTTCGAGCCAGCTTGGTTCGGAAAAGGCAGTGGCGGCGTCGGCGAGGGCGGTGATCATCAAACCGCACCAATCGGCGAGCACCTTGTCATCCCAGCCGGGCCGCACGCGCTGGTCCCGCGCCGCCAAAAGGATTGTCCGCGCTTCTGCGAGACGTGATTCGCTGGTCGCGTCCTTGAGGTCGGGATCATGGCTGCGGTTGAGGATGTTCTTGCCTTCCCAATTGCCGGCGGCCGTGACTCCGTAGGCGGCTTTGAAGGGCGCTGCGTCCGCACCCAGCAGGTGATCGACTTCGTCTTCCTGCCAGACGTAGAATTTCCCTTCCTCGCCCTCGCTGTCGGCGTCGAGGCTGGCGGCAAATGCCGCGACCTGGCCTCCGTCGGGCCCAGCCTGGGCACGCATTTCTCGCATCACCCAATCTATGGTCTCGCGAACCCGCACTTCGTAGAGGGGGAGACCACCATCCAGCCATGCCCAGGTCAGACATTGAATAAGCTGGGCGTTGTCGTAGAGCATTTTCTCGAAATGCGGAACCAACCAGCGGTCGTCGACGGTGTAGCGTGCGAAGCCGCCGCCAAGGTGGTCATAGATACCGCCCTGGGACATTTTCGAAAGTGACAGCTCGACGGCGTTGCGGTGGTTTTCCTGTTTGGTGCGTTTCCAGGCACGCCAAAGGAACTTGAGAAGGGTTGGTTGCGGGAATTTCGGGGCCGACCCGAGCCCGCCTTCGCGCGGGTCGACGGCGCTCAGCAAACGCTCCGCGACAAGCTCAACGGTCTCGGGCTTGAAGGCGTCGCCGGACTTGTTTTGCGAGAGTTTGGAGAGTGCCGTCACGAGCGCGTCGACGTTGTGCTGGACCTTGTTGGGGTCGTCACGGTAGGTCGCGGAAATGGCCTTGAGGACCTGTGGAAACCCGGGGCGTCCAAAGCGTGGATCGGGCGGAAAATAGGTTCCTCCCCAAAAAGGTTCGCCAGCCGGTGTCATGAAGATCGTCAAGGGCCATCCGCCGTTTTCGCCCATGAGGTTGAGCGCCGATTGGTAGATGCTGTCGACATCTGGGCGCTCTTCGCGATCGACCTTTATGTTGATGAAGAGTGTATTCATCAACTCGGCGATTTGCGGATTTTCGAATGATTCGTGCGCCATGACGTGGCACCAGTGACAGGCTGCGTATCCCACCGACAGCAAGACCGGTTTTTTCTGTCGCTTGGCCGCTGAAAAGGCGGAGTCGCCCCAAGGTTGCCAGGCGACCGGGTTGTTTTTGTGTTGCAGGAGATAGGGGCTGATTTCCGCGCCCAGTCGATTTGTCAGTTCATTCGACGGTATGGCGTCCATCACTCCGGCGATCTCCAAAAAAACAGCTATACGGAAGTCCAGTACGACGGGAACCTGTCGTTGCGAGGCGCCCCTGGGTGCGTGTAGTCTCCCGCAGTCTATATGTGTCGCTGCGCGGCGGGGGCACAACCACAAAGTTCCTGCGGGTTTGACCAGCCTCGGACCGGCCTTTCGGGCCGGCTGCGCGGAGTTGAAAAAGACAAGGGGTGAGACGCCATGAAGTTCACCATCGATGTCGATTGCACACCCGCCGAGGCACGTGCCTTTCTCGGTCTGCCAGATGTCGCGCCGATGCAGGAAAACCTCCTTGCCGAGGTCGAAAAACGCATGCAGGCGAACCTTAAGGTGATGGATGCCGAGCAAATGTTGAAGGCTTGGCTGCCGGCTGGGCTGCCGGCCGGATTGCAAGGGTTGGAACAGCTGCAGAAGATGTTCTGGGCACAGGCGGCAAAGCCGTCCGGTTCGGCTGCGAGCGATAAGGAGTGAGCCAGCGGCATGAAGCAAGAATCGCCCACCGATCCGCCGCCTTATTATCGTCTGCATGTTTTTTGCTGCACCAACGAGCGGCCGCCCGGGCACCCGCGCGGCTGCTGCAAGGACCGCGGTGCCGTGGCTCTGCGCAATTACATGAAAGCGCGGGCCAAGGAGCTGGGCTATTCCGATGTGCGCGTCAATGTTGCCGGATGTCTCGACCGCTGCGAGCTTGGCCCGACGATGGTGATCTATCCGCAAGGCGTCTGGTACAGCTATCATTCGACGGAAGACATCGATGAGATCTTGCAGACCCATATCGCCGAGGGTGGACGGGTCGAGCGTTTGATGCTTCGGCCCGAGGACGATCCAGTCAAGTGACGCGCTACGGGGCAGGCCGTTACGGTGACGAAATAAAAAACACCCCAATTAAGTGAGTTGTTTCGCTAGTGGAATGAGTCCACGCGTCACTTTCGGTGTCATTACGATAGCGAAACGACGTCGAAGTCATTGCCAAGTGATTTGACATTTATCCTGCTGGCATTGCCGGTAACGATTGGCTGCTCCATAACAGCAAAATGACCTATGCCGAGACGATCTTCGCGCTTTCAACCGCCCCGGGCCGGGCTGGGATCGCTGTGATTCGGATCTCTGGATGGCGTGCGGGACAAGTCTTGCAGACGATCTCGCGGCAAGCCTTGCCGCCGCCGCGACGGGCGGTCCTGCGGCTTTTTGTCGATCCGGCACTAGGAACCGAACTGGACCGCGGGATGGCGCTGTGGTTTCCGGGGCCGGAAAGCTTCAGCGGCGAGGACATGGTCGAGCTGCATTTGCATGGCGGAGTCGCCGTTGTCCAGGCGATGCTGGAGGTCCTGGCTGCGGAGAAGAACCTGCGCCCCGCCGAGGCCGGCGAATTTACCCGACGCGCGTTTCATGCAGGGCGCCTCGACCTCAGCGCGGTCGAGGGTCTCGCGGACCTCGTCAACGCTGAAACCGAGGCGCAGCGGCGCCAGGCGTTGCAGCAGATGGAAGGCGCCTTGGCGAGGCTGGTGGAGGGCTGGCGACAAGACCTGCTCAAGGTGTCCGCACGGCTGGAAGCGACTATCGATTTTCCCGAAGAAGATCTGCCGGAGGACCTGGAACAGCAGGCCAAGCACCATATTTTGTGTCTTGAGCAGGATATCGACCAGTATATTGTGAGCTCTAGGTCTGGTGAGCGCCTGCGACAGGGCCTCCAGGTGGCCATTATTGGGCCGCCGAACGCCGGCAAATCAACACTTCTGAATGCCTTGGCGAAGCGAGACGCGGCGATTGTCAGCGACCTCGCGGGGACGACGCGTGACGTCATCGAAGTCCATCTCGATCTTGGCGGCTATCCCGTAACCCTGGCCGATACAGCGGGTTTACGCGATCTCGAAACCGCCAACGGGGCGGCGGCGGTGGAGCGGGAAGGTATGCGGCGCAGCCGAGAACGGGCGGCTCTGTCTGATTTCAAGATCGCCGTTCTCGATCTCAAAACGCCAAGGGAGAGCGGAGCCGAAACCCTTGCGTTGCTTACGACTGACGATCTGGTTGTGCTCAACAAATGCGATGGTCTCGAAGCGGCGTGGCTCTGCGAGGCCCGGCGTGATCTTGGCGCGTACAACACCTATGCCGTCTCGGCGACCACGGGCGAGGGCCTGGCAACTTTCCTTGCGGCCCTGGAAAAGCGCGTCGCGGAACGGCTGAGCGCGGCCAGCGGCGCCCCGGTTTTTACCCGCCTGCGCCACCGCGTGGCGCTGTCCGATTGCCGAGCAGCACTGATCCGTGCCGGTACGGCGAACCAGCCGGAAGAGATGGCGGAAGATCTGCGTTTGGCGCGGCGGGCTTTGGGGCGAATCACCGGCCGGGTCGATGTCGAGGATCTACTCGACGTTCTTTTTTACGAACTCTGCATCGGCAAGTGATTTGGCCCGCGGCGTTTCACGTGAAACGCCGCGCCGCGCGGATGGGGCACAAAACACGCCAGCCTTTTCCCTGCCGTTGCGGCGCCTTATATTGGCCCCGGCTTGAGGGTTCGGGCGCCGCGATTTGGCTGGGAGAATCCGCGGTCGCGATCGGGAACTGATCCACAATTCTGGAATGAGCAAGTGAAACGCATGTCTGAACAGGATGTCATAGTGATTGGCGGCGGCCACGCCGGCTGCGAGGCGGCGGCGGCCGCGGCGCGCTGCGGCGCGCGCACCCTGTTGCTCACCCACAGCATCTCGACGATCGGTGTGATGTCCTGCAATCCGGCGATTGGCGGGCTTGGCAAGGGGCATCTGGTCAGGGAAATCGATGCACTCGACGGGCTGATGGGCAAGGCAATCGACCAAGCCGGCATTCAGTTTCGTGTCCTCAACAAAAGCAAGGGGCCGGCCGTGCGCGGCCCACGGGCGCAAGCCGACCGTCGCCGATATCGCCAGGCCATGCTCGCATTATTGCGCTGCCAGCCCGGATTGACCCTGCGCGAAGGAATCGTCGTCGATCTTGAAATTGATGGTCAGGGGCGGTGTTGCGGTGTCGTGACAGAGGCCGGGGAGATCTTGCGCTCGGGCAGCATCGTGCTCACCGCCGGAACCTTCTTGCGCGGTCTCATCCACTGCGGCGAGGCCCAAATACCAGCCGGCCGGATTGGCGAGGCGCCGGTCTCGGGTCTATCGCAGCGTCTGCTGGCGGCGGGCTTTCGGCTCGGTCGCTTGAAAACTGGAACGCCACCACGCCTTGATGGCGCCAGTATCGACTTCGCGGCGCTTGAAATCCAGCCAGGCGATCCGGTTCCCGAACCCTTTTCAACCTTGACCTCGGTCATCGAGCAGCCGCAGGTCGATTGTCACATCACCTATACGAGCCCGACGGTCCACGATCTGATTCGAAAGAACCTGCACCGGGCGCCGATCTATTCCGGCCAGATCGACAGCACCGGCCCGCGGTATTGTCCCTCGATCGAAGACAAGGTCGTACGTTTCGCCGATAAGGCCCGTCATCAGATTTTCCTCGAGCCCGAAGGCCTCGACGATTCGACCATTTATCCAAACGGAATCTCGACCTCTTTGCCTGAAGAGATCCAGGGCGAGTTCTTAAGGCTGATTCCTGGTCTGGAGCGGGTGCGGATCCTGCAACCCGGCTACGCCATCGAATACGACCACATTGATCCGCGTGAACTTCGTAAAAGCCTGGAAACACGTCGTCTTCCCGGCCTTTATCTCGCGGGTCAAATCAATGGCACCACGGGCTATGAGGAGGCGGCGGCGCAGGGACTCATGGCGGGGGTCAACGCCGCCCTTACCGCGGCCAAGCAGCCACATGACCGCGCCGCCTCGGAGCCCTTCGAACTTGACCGCGCCGAGGCCTATATTGGCGTAATGATCGACGATCTTGTGGGTCGAGGTGTCACGGAACCCTACAGAATGTTCACTAGCCGGGCTGAGTATCGACTTCATCTACGCGCAGACAACGCCGATCAGCGCCTCACGCAACGCGGTTGGGCGCAGGGCTGCGTTGGCTCCGAACGCTGGGCGTCCTATTCCGCAAAGAACGCAGAGCTGACTCGCGCCCGCGCGCTGTTACGATTGTGTGTTGCCAGCCCAACCGTGCTGGCGCGGGCAGGCCTGTCGATCAACCAGGACGGAGTCAAGCGATCGGCCATGGATCTCCTGGCCTATCCAAAGGTAACGATTGCCGGAGTGGCCAGGATTTGGCCTGAACTCGCCAACTTACCTTCCGCTATCGGCGCGCAGATGGAGATAGAAGGCCACTATGCCGGATACCTCGAGCGGCAGGACGCCGACATCAGAGCTTTTCGACGGGAGGAGGCCCTGAAGTTGCCAGAGGATCTTGATTACGGCACCGTCGGTAGTCTATCCAACGAGGCCCGTCAGCATCTGTGTGCCGCGCGTCCCACAACCTTGGGCGCCGCCGCGCGAATACCGGGTGTGACGCCAGCTGCCTTGGTGGCTTTGTTGCGACACGTCAAGCGGAAGCCGACCGCTGTGGAGATGTATCGATCAAGCGATGCCGGCGCCGTCGGCAAGGGCCCGGCCGAAGACGCCGCATCGGCAGCGCGGTGACTTCTGCTTTTAACCGGGGCGCCCTTAAAGCGGGCCGGTTCGACGGGCCTTGCAGCGCTGTAGGCCCGCAACCCGCGCGCACCGTGTTTCACGTGAAACGTTTTCGGCCAACGGTTCCCGCTACACCTATCAATGTGCTCCAGTGAAAAGCTCTTCTTCCGGATTACGCCATAATACCCCGCCCGGAAGCATGACGGCCGAGGTTTTCCAGGACATCACCCAAGTCCCACCGGACGTTTTAGCGAGATTGCAGTTGCATCTAGAACTGCTGCGGCGCTGGAACCCGCGAATAAATCTTGTCAGTCCCGCCAGTCTCGCCGACGCCTGGCGACGGCACTTCCTCGACTCGGCGCAGCTGCTGCCTTTGATTCCCGAAAAAACGGAACCGCGGCGCATCGTCGACTTTGGCACGGGCGCCGGTTTTCCAGGCTTGGTGCTTGCGATTATGGGGGCAGGGGAGGTGCATCTTTTCGAATCCGACCAACGCAAGATCGCTTTCTTGCGGGAGGCGGCGCGGATAACCAACACCGAAATCACGCTGCATCCCCATCGCATTGAAAAAATTGAAGCCTTTGGCGCCGACGTTGTCACCGCGCGGGCTTTTGCGCCCTTGCCGCGCCTCTTGGAATTTGCCTTTCCGTTCATGACGGCTGCGATCAAGAGCGGTATTCTCGCGCCGCGCCTCTTGATTCTGAAGGGAAAACGCCATGAAGAGGAATTGACCGACGCCGCTAAAAGATGGAGTATGCGAACTGAGCGCTTTCCCAGTATGACGGATCCCGCCAGCGCCGCACTGCGCATAGAAGTTCACTCCTTGAGGGACAACCAACCTTGATGTTCCAGCCTGTCAAGGGACCCGCCCAGCATAATCAGAAGCCAGAACAAACACTTAAGCCGCAAGGGCAGGCCCGGGTTCTCGCGATCGCCAATCAAAAGGGCGGGGTCGGGAAGACCACGACCGCGGTCAATCTGGCAACGGCACTGGCGGCATGCCGCAAGCGGGTGCTGATCATCGATCTCGACCCGCAAGGCAATGCCAGCACCGGACTTGGCCTTGTTGCCGGTCAGAGAGCGCGCAGCATTTACCAGGTGTTGATCGAAGGGGCGGCATTGAGCGAGGCTATTACGGCGACGCCGGTCCCGATGATGAAGATCGTCCCCTCTGGCGTTGACCTTTCGGCAGCCGAGATCGAACTCATTTCACTGTCGGGCCGTGAGCAGCGCCTGAAACAATCCCTGGCGACCGTATTGGCGGATTTCGACTACATTTTGATCGATTGTCCTCCCGCCTTGGGGCTCTTGACCCTCAATGCGCTGGTGGCGTCGGATGCGGTTGTGGTGCCTCTGCAAACCGAATTCTATGCCTTGGAGGGCCTGTCGCACCTCTTGCGCACAATTGAACGGGTCAAACGTGCCATGAATCCGAACCTCGAGATTCAAGGCATCGTTCTCACGATGTTCGACCGTCGGAACAACCTCAGCGAACTGGTCGCCGCGGATGTACGCGCTCATATGGGCGACGTCGTCTACAAAACTGTCATTCCGCGCAATGTACGGGTTTCGGAAGCACCATCGCACGGTAAACCGGTTCTACTCTATGATATGCGATGCGCCGGATCTCAGGCTTACATTCATCTGGCAAGCGAAGTCCTACAACGCGAGCGCGGCCGCATCCGCAGCCAGAATTTGGCGACCTGATCCTTCAACGCCATCCAGGGCCGCAAAAGATCCGCAGATCACCGCAAGTCCGGGACGGGGCCCGGACGAGGAGACGAATCGAATGACTGACGGGCCACAGTCCGAACAGGACAAACGAACGAACCTGGGCCGCGGTTTGGCCGCGTTGTTTGGCGAGGAAGAGGACGACCTTGCTTCTCTTGATAAGGTGCGCAGCGCCAAATCGGTGCCTGTCGAACGCCTGCACCCGAATCGACTGCAACCACGCCAGAAGTTCGACGAGGAGCAACTCGAAGCCCTGTCGGCGTCAATCCGCGAAAACGGAATACTCCAGCCGATCCTCGTGCGCCGCCGTGGCGACCAACCCGGCGACTATGAGATCGTTGCCGGCGAACGTCGGTGGCGTGCGGCGCAGCTCGCCAAACTGCACGAAGTGCCGGTGGTCATCCGCGATCTCAGCGATGAGAAATCCCTGGAAATCGCTATCGTCGAGAATGTGCAAAGACAGGACCTCAACGCGCTTGAGGAGGCCGAGGGCTATCAGCGTCTGATTGAGGAATTCAGACACAGCCAATCCGACATAGCGCGCGCCCTAGGCAAGAGCCGCAGCCATGTGGCCAACATGGTGCGCCTCTTGAGTCTGCCGCGCGAGGTCAAGGAATTGATCGAGCAGGGTCGGCTCTCGGCCGGCCACGGGCGTGCTCTGCTTTCCCTCGAATCGCCGATCGCCTTCGCTCACGAGATCGTCGCCAAGAACCTTAACGTGCGTCAGGTCGAAGACCGGGTGCGCCAGGGCAAATCTGGCGGAGATACGGCGCGGCAAAAGCCGGCGCCACCTGGCAAAGCCGCCAAGGACACGGATACCATCGCCCTTGAGGCCAGCCTCGCCTCTCTTCTGGGGCTCAAGGTTTCGATCGATTTCACGCCGAGGGGCGGTGGTGAGCAGGGTTCTCTGGCCATTCACTTCGAGACCTTGGAGCAGCTGGATGATGTTCTGCGCCGGCTCAATCAGACACCGAAACCCCACATGTAGTTAATGGGTCGACAAATAATTCTATATATTGAATATCCTGAACGGGGCTTCAGGCGCTATCGGTCGCCCAGGGCGGTCATCCGGTCTCGACAGCCTGGTTGGCATTCAGCCCCTGCCGCGCCGGCGCAGCGGTGAGCGTGCGGCCAGCTCGAGCAGAGTGCGGCTGGTCAGGGCGGTGGACGGCGCCGCGGTGCGCTTGCAGGCGGCTTCGGTTTCCAACAATTTGTCGAGGGCCACGGCCAGCGCCTTGGGCGACCAGTTCTTCGCTTGCGTTTCGAAGGCCTTGGCAACTTTCCAAAAAACCGGCGGCCGCAACTTGCGAAGCGCGTCGGGCGGGCTTAGCCCCCGGGACACCAATCCGGCGACCAGGTGCAGTCTTTGGAAGTGCCGCGCCACGCCGCGCAGGATGGAAATCGCTTGAATGCCTTCGTGAAAGCTCCGTTGTAGACAGCGTTCCAACATTGCCGTGTCGCCGGCGCCGACCGCGAGCGCAATGTCCTCGAGAGTCAGGGCAGCGCTATCGCCGACACAGGCGAGAACGTCTTCCAATTCGATCCGCGTTCGTAACGAACCGCCGCCCGGCGGCCTACCCTGGGACGCTGCCTCGGTCGTGCCATCAGGCGTACCCATATAAAGCACCAGCTTCTCGAGTTCACGACGAGTCACCTGCCGGTCGCTGCCGAAATTGCTCAGGAGGTAGTCGAAAGCATCCGGCGCCAGGTCCAAGCCGGCGTCGGCCATGCATTCCTTGATCACGGTCGGCAGGTTCTGTCGGTCATCGCGATAACAAGCAAGTGCGGCCGCGGTTGCCTGTTGCTCGAAGAGTTTGCGCAGGGTCGAACCCTTGCCGAGATCGCCGGCTTCGACGACAACCAGCGCGTCGCCGGGTGGATCCGGCAGAAATCCACTAAATACAGGTGTTACGGCATCGCGCCCCTGGCGCAGTCTGATGACGCGGCGGCCGCCGCCAAGGGCCAGCGCGGCGGCTTCGTCGACGAGGCGCGCCGGGTCACCCAGCAGATCGTCACTCGTCATCTCAGCAACGCGGAAGGGATCTTTCGCATCCGAAACGATACTGCGAACCAGGTTTTGCGCGCGTTCCGCCACCAGACCGGCATCGGGTCCATAGACGAGCACAGCTTTGACCGATGCATCTGGTGAAATGGAAAACTGTTCGGCCTTGCCCGGCGGCACTCTCATGGCCATCGATCCGGCCGCGACCGTGGCCAACTCATGGCGCTTGCCGTTGCGCCGTCACGAGGCACTGCCCTTGAAATACACCGCGAGGCGTTGCTTCATCTGGATCGAGACTTCGCGCAGGGCGCGCCGCAGGGCGTCTTGGCGGGACACCGAATTGGCGAATTCGTCCTCCAGGATGTCGTAACTGTTGGTCGAGCGCGACTGCGCCTGAAACAGGACAGCGCGGGTTGCATAGTCCTCGAGGGCGAATCGCGCTACGACTGTCAGATTGGCGCGGGTTGCGGTCGCGTCACGACGAATGCCCAGGTCGCGGGTCGACTCCGACAGCGTGACGCGGAGACCAAAGCGTGGATTGCCAGGCTGACCTCGAGGATTGAGGCCGTCGCGCAAAAGATTGTGCATCTGTTGCCCGCTACGGTCGGGCAGGGGATAGACCAGAATCGCCGCGAGGTCGTCACCGGTCGCGTAGGCGGTCTCGCTGTCGCGGCTGTGCAGCGGGCGAAAACCGCAGGCCGCCAAGCTCACGCTCAAAAGTATGACACCGGCGTAACGACCGAGCGCCGCCGCTTGCCACATGTCGTCAAACCACGACATTGACGATCCGGTTCTTGACGACAATCACTTTGCGCACCGCCCGGCCTTCCAGACCGCGCGCCACCGCCGCGTGAGCCAGCGCCGCGGCCTCGACATCCTTTTCCGGCAGATCGTGCGCGACATCGATCACCGCGCGCTTTTTACCGTTGATTTGTACAACCAGGCTGATTTTCTCGTCACGCGCCAAATCCGGATCGGCTTGCGGCCACGGTACATCGACCATGAGGCTATCGTAACCGAGGCCCTGCCACAGTTCTTCCGCCAAGTGCGGCATCATCGGCGCGGTCAGTCGGGCGAGCACCTCGAAGGCCTCGCGTTGGGCCCAGGCGTCGGACGTCTCCTTGGCTTGGAAGGCGGAAACAACGTTACAGAGTTCATAAACCCGCGCCACGGCGCGGTTGAAGCGGAACTGCTCGATGTCGTCGGTCGCGGCTTGGATCGCTTTGTGCACGGCGCGGCGCAGCGCTGTCCCGGCAACGCTGAAACGATCGGGTGCGGCACTCTCGGGCGGCGGCAAGTCGGCCCCTTTTTCACCGAACAGGCGCCACAACCGCTGGACGAAGCGATAGGCGCCTTCTATGCCGGCCTCGGTCCATTCAAGGTCGCGCTCCGGCGGGCTGTCGGAGAGCATGAACCAACGCGCCGTGTCGGCCCCGTAGGTCGCGATAATGTTCGCCGGGTCGACTGTGTTTTTCTTTGATTTGCTCATTTTTTCCGAACGGCCGACGGTGACCGCCGCGCCTTCCAGGGTCTCGTATCCGGCGCCCTCCAGCGGCCGCACTTCGTCCGGCAACAACCAGCGTCCGTCGTTCGCGCGATAGGTCTCGTGGCAGACCATGCCCTGTGTGAAAAGCCCGGCGAAGGGTTCTTTGATATCGACATGGCCGCACTGCGCCAGGGCACGGGTGAAGAAACGGGCATAAAGCAGATGCAAAACGGCGTGCTCGATTCCGCCGATATACTGGTCGACCGGCAACCAACGGTCGACGGCGGCGCGGTCCAACGGCGTGTCCGCCCGCGGACAGCAGAAGCGCGCGAAATACCAGGAGGAATCGACAAAGGTATCCATGGTGTCGGTGTCGCGCTCGGCCTCGCCACCGCAGTTCGGACAGGCGACGAACTTCCAGCTCGGATGCTGCGCCAGGGGACTGCCCGGGATGTCGATATCGACGTCTTCGGGCAGCTTTATCGGCAGATCCTCGCGCGCGGCGGCGACGACACCACAACTGGGACAGTGGACCATCGGTATGGGACAGCCCCAATAGCGTTGCCGCGAGGCGCCCCAATCGCGCAGGCGGTACTGAATTGTTCCTTCGCCGTCCCCCTGTGCTTGAAGGCGCTCGATAACGCGTTTTTTGGCGCTATCCACGTCGAGGCCATCGAGGAAATCGGAATTAATGGCTGTGCCTTCGCCGACATAAGCCTCGTCGGTGATCTTGAAGCTCAGCGGATCGGCGCCATCGGGCAGGACCACCGGTATGACAGCCAGGCCATACTTGTTGGCGAAGTCGAGGTCGCGCTGATCGTGTCCGGGACACCCGAAAATGGCGCCGCTACCATACTCCATGAGCACGAAATTGGCGATGTAGAGCGGCAGTTCCTGGCCCTCGATAAAGGGATGTTCGATCCGCAACCCAGTATCATGACCGCGTTTTTCGGCCTTTTCTATGGCCGCCTCACTGGTGCCGGCGCGGTTGCATTCAGCGATGAAATTGGCGGCCGCGGGGTCCTTTTCGGCAATTTCGCTGGCCAGCGGGTGATTCGGTGACATGGCGCAGAAAGAGGCGCCGAACAACGTATCGGGCCGCGTCGTGAAGACCTCGATCCGGTCCTGCGACCCCTTGATGCGGAAGAATACCCGCGCTCCTTCCGATCGGCCGATCCAGTTGCGCTGCATCAAGCGAACTTTTTCCGGCCAGCGGTCGAGTCCGTCCAGCGACTGCAACAGATCTTCCGCAAAGGCGGTGATGCGAAAGGCCCACTGTGGCAGATTGCGCTTTTCGACTGGAGCGCCGGAGCGCCAGCCGCAGCCGTCGATGACCTGTTCGTTGGCCAAGACTGTTTGGTCGACCGGATCCCAATTGACCCAGGATTCCTTGCGGTAGACCAGGTCCTGTTCAAAAAAATCGAGGAAAAGGGCCTGTTGGTGGCGGTAATACTCGGGATGGCAGGTTGCGATCTCGCGCTCCCAGTCGATCGACAATCCCATGCCTTGCAGCTGTTCGCGCATGACGGCGATGTTTTGGTAGGTCCAATCGGCCGGATGCACCTTCTTTTCCATCGCGGCATTCTCGGCCGGCAACCCGAAGGCGTCCCAACCCATGGGGTGTAGGACGTCGAATCCGCGCGCCCGCTTGAAGCGGGCAACAACGTCGCCCATCGCGTAATTGCGCACGTGACCCATGTGAATGCGCCCTGAAGGGTAGGGGAACATTTCCAGAACATAATATTTCGGCTTATCGCCTTCCGTCGCGACGGCAAAAGAGGCGGCTTGGTTCCAGGCCGCCTGCCACTTCGCTTCGGTTTCCTTCACATTGTAGCGGCTCATGCCTTGCGTCCCGTGGCCTTGGCGCCGTTCGCGCGACGCCCGCCTGTTTGTTGCGCTCCGCGACGCGCCAAGTCTCCGCCGCGAAAAATCATCATATGTCCCGTGGAAGTCTGCCGATTAGCTCTGGTAGCCTACTGAAGCGAGGCGATACGAAGCTGGCGCGCCCGGGTAAGGATCGCGTTCTCGAGATCGATTGGCGTGTTGGCCAGTACTTCGGCGTCGATCCACTGGCCGTTTTGGCCAAGCGCCTGGCGGAACACGGCGGCGCGCACGCCATCGGCGCGCAGGTCGCGCCCAAGGATATAGAGGTTCACCTTGAAACGCTCCGAGCGGCTTTCCGGCGGAGAGTACCAATCGGTAATAATGACGCCGCCAAAGGGATCGGCGGATGCGAGCGGCATGAAGGCGATCGTATCCAGTGAGGCGCGCCAGAGGTAGCTGTTGACGCCAATTCCGGCACCGCCGCCACCGCCGCCGACCGGCGGCCGGTCGTTGGGGTCGCCGAACAGAGATATGCCGCCGCCGCCGAATATGCTCTCTCGCTCGTCGTAGAGGTTATCGCCGGTCTTGCGGTTGTCGTCGTCGGGATAGGCGGTCTGGCCGTCTTCGCCCCAATCCTTGTCGCACGCCGCCACCGCGATAGTCAGAAGGCCCGCCAGGGCCATCCCGATCGGGCGCCGCAAGGCAGCA
>JAJFGM010000114.1 GCA_021776145.1 Kiloniellaceae bacterium
CTTTCGAACCAGCCGACCTGCACGCCGGAGCCGCAAAAGCCCTCGGCGCCATGGGTGGCGGAGATGGTCACCAGCAAATTTTCCGCCTCGTCCGGGCCAAAACGCGCGACGTCGCAGGTCAGGACTGCGCCGTCCGGGCCGAGGCCCGGATTGCGATGCTCGGTGAGGCGGGCGCCGGCCGCCTCGGCGGCGGCGCGAAAGCGGCTGCGCGCTTCTTGATAGGTGGCGGAGAAATACAGGCTGGCCGTCACGGCGGGCGACTCCTCATGACGATGTGATCAGGCGTTGGTGTGATGTTGTTGCAATTGGGACCGCAAAGTGTGCCATACTTTCCGGCGTGCAACACGTAATCGCAATAGCCATGGCGCTGTTCCTCGTGCTGCCCGCGCCCGTCGCGGTCGCCGACCAGCGTGACGAGAAGCTTGACGAGCTTTTTAGTCGTCTTGCCGTGGTCGAGGATATCAGCGAGGCACGCCTGCTGGAAAACATCATCTGGCAGATTTGGCACGACAGCGATGACACAGCCGTTCAGGTGCTGATGCGCGAGGGCGTCGCGGCCATGAGCGCCGAGGACTACCCGCGGGCGCTGCGCAAGTTCGACCAGGTCGTGCAGATCTCGCCGGGCTTCGCCGAGGGCTGGAACAAGCGGGCGACGGTGCAGTTTCTGTTGGGGGATTACGATGCCTCGCTGCACGACATTCGGCGGACACTGGACCTGGAGCCGCGTCACTTCGGCGCCTTGTCGGGGCGCGGCCTTGTTTACATCCGGCTGAAGGACGCCGCGCTGGCGTTGCGCGCCTTCGAAAAGGCCCTGACCATCCATCCGCGCCTGCCCGGTGCTGAATACAACGCCCGCCTCCTGCGCAAGCATCTCGACGACAATAAGATCTGATCCCGTCTGGCGATGTTGGCGCGCATGGCTGGCATGTGACGGCCGTGCTGTGCGATAGCGGCCAAAGGCATTATTCCTGTCCGCGACAATTTTGTTTTACGGGTGACGGCGCGGACAGCATGAATAAGCGGGTTCTGGTCGGTGGCGCCTACGCCGCCGCGGCTTTTTTCTTCTGGGGTATCAACCCGCTCTATTTCAAGCTGCTGGTCGAGGTGCCGCCGCTCGAGGTGCTGGCGCATCGGGTGATCTGGGCGCTGCCGCTGCTGGCCCTGCTCGTCGCCGTCAACAAGAGCTGGCGCGACCTTGTCTCGGCGCTTGCCGACCACCGCACATTGTCGTTGCTGGTGCTCAGCACAATGATCGTCTCGAGCAACTGGTTCGTCTACATCTCGTCGATCGCCGACGAACAGGTGCTGCAAAGCAGCCTCGGCTACTACATCAACCCATTGGTCAATATCCTGCTTGGCGTGCTGGTGCTGGGCGAGCGGCTGACCCGGTGGCACGGTGTGGCTGTGGCCCTGGCGGCCCTCGGTGTCGTCAACCTGGCCATCCAGATCGGCGGCATTCCGTGGATCGCCCTATACCTGGCCTTTTCTTTTGGCCTCTACGGCCTGATCCGAAAGAGGTTAAGCCTCGCCTCTGTCGAAGGGCTCTTTGTTGAAACGGCGTTGCTGACGCCGCTGGCGTTCGGCTACCTGCTGTGGCTCGGCGCGGAGGGGCAATTTCTCACCGGCGACGCGGCCAGGGACGGTCTCTTGCTGCTGGCCGGGGTGGTGACGGCGGCCCCCCTGATTTGGTTTACCTCGGGGGCGCGGCGACTCAACTACTCAACCGTCGGGTTTTTCCAGTATCTTTCACCGACCTGCCTGTTCCTGCTCGCCGTCTTCGTTTTCGACGAGCCCTTTACCCGGGCGCACCTCGTCACCTTTGCCTGCATCTGGGCGGCGCTGTTGATTTTCACCGTCGAATCCATCCGGCGCCTGCGGCGCGCATAGTCCGGAGTGTCACCCGCAACCGAGGCCGCGGTCAGCCGCTGACCCAGGCGATGCGCAACAGGTTCGTGGTGCCGGGGGTTCCAAAGGGCACGCCGGCGGTGATGACCAGTTTATCACCGATGTTGGCGAAGCCCTCCTGCACCGCCAGGGCACAGGCCTTGTCGACCATTTCCTGGGTGCTTCTGACATCCGAGGTGTGGACGCAATGGGCACCCCATAGCAGGGCCAGGCGCCGCGCCGTCTCGCGTTTGTTGGTCAGCACCATGATCGGGGCGAAGGGGCGTTCGCGCGCGGCGCGATAGGCGGTCGAACCGGACATCGTGTAGCAGCAGATCGCCGACGCCGAAATCGTCGTCGCCACCTGCGCGCAGGCCGCTGAAATGGCGTCCGCCGCCGTTGCCTCCAGCGCGCCGTCGCGGGCATGCAGAATGCGCTGATAGGACGGGTCTTGCTCGGTCGATTTAATGATGCGCTGCATCATTTCAACCGATTCAATCGGGTAGTCGCCGGAGGCTGTCTCGGCCGACAGCATGACGGCGTCGGCGCCATCGTAGACAGCCGTCGCGACATCGGAAGCCTCGGCCCGCGTCGGCGCCGGCGAGGAAATCATGGATTCCAGCATCTGCGTCGCCACGACCACCGGTTTGCCGGCCGTGCGGCAGGCATGCACGATATCTTTCTGACGCCCCGGCACGACTTCCGGCGGCATCTCGACACCGAGATCGCCGCGCGCCACCATAACCGCGTCGCTGAGATTGACGATGTCTTCCAGGCAATCCAAGGCAGCCGGCTTTTCGATCTTGGCCATAATGGCGGCGCGGTCGTCGATGATCTCGCGCGCCTCCAACAGATCCTGTGGGCGTTGCACGAAGGACAGCGCCACCCAGTCGACTCCGAGGTCGAGGCCGAAGGCGAGGTCTTCGTGGTCCTTCTTTGTCAGCGGCGAGATCGGCAGAACGGCGCCCGGCACGTTGACACCCTTGCGATCACGCAATGTTCCGCCGGCGACGACCCGTGTTTCGGCGTAGTCGGGGCCGCAGTCAAGAATCTGCAGGCTCAGTTTGCCGTCATCGAGCAACAGCGTCGTGCCAGCCTTTAGGGAGGCGAAGACCTCGGGGTGGGGCAGCGGAGCACGGCGGTCGTCGCCGATCGCCGTTTCGAGATCGAAGCGGAAGGGGGCACCCGCCTTGAGCTCGACGGCGCCGCCGGCGAGCTGGCCGACTCGCAGCTTCGGACCCTGCAAATCGAGCATGATAGCGATTGGCCGTTCGACCTCTTTCTCCAGCTTGCGGATTGTATAGAGGCGTTGCTGGTGATCGTCGTGGTCGCCGTGGCTGAAATTCAGGCGAAAGACGTCGGCGCCGGCGCGAAAGAGATTGCGGATGTCCTCTTCGTCCGAGCTGCTCGGGCCGAGGGTGGCGATGATCTTGGCTTTTCTGTCGCGTCGCATGGTTGAATCCTATCTTGCCGGCGCCGCCAATCCTAGCGGAGAGTTATGACGCTTTCACGTCCGTGGTAGAACCAGGACAGCGCGGAAATCGTTGACGTTGGTCCGCGTCGGGCCTGTCGTGACGAGGTCGTCCAGGGTTGAGAAAAAACCGTAGCCGTCGTTGTCGGCGAGTGAGGCCTTGGCGTTCAAGCCGGCCGCCGTGGCGCGCGCCAGGCTGTCGGGGCCAATCAGGGCGCCGGCATTATCCTCGCTGCCGTCTATGCCGTCGGTGTCACAGGCGATGGCGTGTATGTCCGGCGCGCCGTCCAGCGCCACGCAGAGCGCCAAGAGAAATTCGGCGTTGCGGCCGCCGCGGCCCTTGCCGCGCAAGGTCACGGTGGTCTCGCCGCCCGACAGCAGGACGCAGGGCGCCGCGGCGGGCTGGCCGTGACGTGTCACCTGGCGTGCGATACCGGCCATGACCTGGGCAAGCTCGCGTGCTTCGCCCTCAAGGGAATCGCCGAGGATCACCGGCGTAATGCCCTCGGCGCGGGCCGCCGCGGCGGCCGCCTCGAGGGCGTCTTGTGGCCGTGAAACAAGGATGAATTCGCCGCCGGCAAGGCGGGGGTCGCCCGGCTTGGGCGTTTCCGCCGCGGCACGCACCAGATGGTCTTGGACGCTGGCGGGCGGCTCGATGCCATAACGCGCGAGGATCTCGCGGGCGTCGGCAAAGGTCGTGGTATCGGCCACCGTCGGACCCGAGCCGATGACGGTGGCGTCGTCTCCCGGGACGTCGGATATCGCCAAGGTCACCACCCGGGCCGGTGCGGCGGCGGCCGCCAGCTGTCCACCCTTGATCGCCGAGAGGTGTTTGCGCACGCAGTTCATTTCGTCGATGCGGGCGCCACAGCGCAGCAGCTCGCGGTTGACCGCTTGTTTGTCCTCGAGGCTGAGCCCGGCCGCCGGCAGCGCCAAGAGAGCCGAACCGCCGCCCGAAATGAGACAGAGCACCAGATCGCCGGCGCCGGCGCCTTGCGCCAGTTCGAGAATGCGCTGTGCCGCTTGGCGGCCGGCGGCGTCGGGCACGGGGTGCGCCGCTTCCACCACCTCGATGCGTCGGCACGGCAGGCCGTGATCGTAACGCGTCACGACCAGGCCCTCGATGTCGCCCGGCCAGGTCTCTTCGACGGCCCGCGCCATCGCCGCGGCCGCCTTGCCGGCCCCGATCACAAGGATGCGCCCGCTCGGCGCCTTGGGCAGATGCGGCGGCACCCGCATCAGCGGATCGGCCGCCGCCAGCGCGGCGTCGAAGAGACGGCGCAGGACTGCCTGAGGATTTCGCGGAGCGGCCATATTGCTACTCACCTGTTTGGGGATGGCGATGGGTCATCGGCTCGGGAGTCCCGGATCGTCAAGCCTGCCAGGATGCCGAGCAGCAGAAACAGGATCAATACGGAAAACGCGATGCGGTAGGCCTCGGGTCCGTAGACGCGGGCGCCATCGACAAACTGGCCGCCCCACTGCCAATCCAGCAGGGCCCCGATCAAGGGCTGAAAGAGCGCGCCGCTGCCGACCACCGACATGTTGATGAAGGCAAGCGCCATGCCGCCGAGCTGCGCGTCGTTGGTTTCGCGCGCGATGGCAAAGCTGATGGCGACGGAGCCGCAGGAAAAGCCGCAGACGAAAAGCAGCAGCGCCAGCACCGCTGGCGGCATCGCCGGCACATAGATAATGATCGCGAGTGCCGATAGTCCAAGCGAGGCGCCGGCCAGCAAGGGCCACTTGCGCATTTTCAGGCGATCCGAAAAGGTGCCCGCAAGCGGCGACCCGACGGCCCAGCCGATGAGCAGCAGCGAGGTGTTGGCGGCGGCTTCCGAACGGGGCAAGCCATGCACCTGCATCAGCCAGGCAACGCCCCATAAACCGGCAAAGGCGAGCAGCGGCGCGGTCATGGCGGCGGAGATCAGGGCCAAGGCCCAATTGCGCGGCCGGCCGAGGACAAGCACCAATGCGGCAGCGATCGAGGGGCCGCCCACCACACGGTCGGCGCGCGGACGTTGGCTGGCCGGCGTATCGCGGACCACGACCCAGATCAGGGCGGCGAGGACGGCGCCGACGGCGGCGGCGCCCATCAGCGCGCCGCGCCAGCCAAGATCTTCGACCAGTATGGCCAAGGGCGCCTGGCCGAAGATCCCGCCCAGCATGCCGAGCATCATGGTCATGCCGGTGAGTTGTGCGAAACGCGCGGGTGGAAACCAGGCGGTGGCGAGCTTCAGCGTACTGACGAAGCTGCAACCGGCACCGGCGCCGATCATCAGCCGCCCGATATAGACCGCGGCAAGGCTGTCGCCGAGGGCGAAACAGAGACTGCCGAGGGCGCACAAGGCGGCCCCCAAGGTTAAGAGGATGCGCGCGCCCCAGCGATCGACCATCAGTCCGATAGGGATCTGCAGACCGGCGTAGGCGTAAAAATAGAAAGCCGAGAGATTGCCGAGCACCGCACCGCCGATCGCCAGGTCGCGCATCAGCGGATCGATCATGACGCTGGGTGCGACGCGCTGAAAAAAGCTGTAGCAGAAAAACAGCGCGCCGAGGCTCCAGGTAAGCCAGGCGGCGGTCGCCGACACGGAAGGGCTGGAGGCGCTCGCCTCCACGCGCTGTGTTTTCTGTCTGGCGCTCACTTCACGTCGCGATGCGTCTCGTTGCGGCGCCGGTATCTCCAACACCATTGGCCTGCGTGCCGTCATCGCGCCCGTCATCTTGGCCGCCGTCGGGCTCCGCATAGCGCGACAACACGGTCTTCAGGTGCGCTGCCATGGCAGCGGCGGCCGTGTCGCCGTCGCGGGCGCGAATGGCCTGGGCAATGGCGCGGTGCTGTCGGGTGAAAGTGAGATCGCCCTGGCTTCCGGCATAGAGGTGATAGCGGTGAAATTCGAACATCTGTTCGAGCACGTCACCGAGCACGCTCATCAAGTGGAGATAGACCGCGCTGCCCGCCGCCTTGGCAATGGCGAGATGGAAATTGTGATCGTCCT
>JAJFGM010000115.1 GCA_021776145.1 Kiloniellaceae bacterium
CGCGACGATCAGGCCTGCCAGGGCCCAGCAAATTTCGGCGGACAAATGATCGCCGACACCTGTGCCGAACGGCGTGATCCGCGGCGCAGTATGTTGGGCGCCGCACAGGAATCCTGGGTGAGCGCCCAGCTTGCGGCGAGCGAGGCGCGCTGGACCGTAATTGCCCAGCAAATGCTGTTCAGCCAGTTTTCGCAAGCCGGACACTGGTCATCGGACGGCTGGGACGGCTATCCGGCGTCGCGCCAACGCATCCTTGACCAATTGGCCGCGGCCCAGCCGTCCAACCCAATCTTCATCGGCGGCGATGTGCATCAGTTCTGGGCCTCGGACGTCAAGCAGGATTTCGACAGACCCGGTTCGGCGACCCTGGCGACCGAATTCGTCGGCTCCTCGATCACCTCTGGCGCCAGCGGTTCGGCGGAAAAACACCTGACGGCGAATCCTCACATCCGCTTCCACGACTGGCGGCACCGCGGGTACGGGCGCGCAGAAATCACCCCGGAGCGCCTGCGCATGGACTTCATGGCGGTGGCGGACGTGAGCGATTTCACTTCTCCGACGAGGGTGCTGAAATCCTTCGTCGTCGACGACGGCCGACCCGGCGCGCAGGAGGCCTGAACGCAACAAGCGGCGCTTGGTCACGACTTACCGTGATCTCGCGCTCAGATGTGCAGCGCGCGGTCCAATGCCTTCAGGGCTGCCTCTTGCAGGCCTTCGCTTTGTGTCGGGTGGGCATGTATCGTGCCCGCGATGTCTTCCAGGCGCGCGCCCATCTCGAGCGCCAAGCTGAATCCAGCTGAAAGCTCCGACACGCCGGCGCCGACCGCCTGCAGGCCAAGCACAAGATGGTTGTCGGCACGTGCAATGACGCGGACGAAGCCTTCTTCCCGCTCGACGGTCATGGCGCGGCCGTTGGCCTGAAACGGAAAGATCCCGGTCTTGATCTGCAGCCCCGTCGACTTCGCCTCGTCCGGTGAAAGACCCGCGCGCACGATTTCCGGATCGGTGAAACAGACATCGGGGATCGAGACTTTGTCCCAGGCCCGTTTCTCGCCGGCAACAATCTCGGCAACCATTTCGCCCTGCGCCATGGCCCGGTGGGCCAGCATCGGCTCGCCTGTCACGTCGCCGATGGCATAGATTCCGCGCATCGACGTGCGGCAGTGCGTGTCGATGCGGATGAAGGGACCGTCCATGGCCAGTTCGATTTCCTCGAGCCCCCAGTCCTCGGTAACGGGGCGGCGGCCAACCGTGACGAGGATCCTGTCGGCCGGCAAGGCGACCGTTTCGCCATCGGCCTTTTCAACCAGCAGGGCGTCGGCGGCGTCCGACAGGCCCTTGGCTCGGCACCCGGTCAAGACCTCGACACCCAGATCGGAAAGGCGCTTGGCGACCGGCCGTGACAGCGCCGCGTCATGTCGGGGCAGGACGCGTTGCTCCGTCTCGACGACGGTCACCGCCGCGCCCATCTTAGCAAAGGCGGTCCCCAGCTCGAGCCCGATATAACCGGCCCCGACGACGACCAGGCGCGGCGGCACCTCGGTCAGCTCCAACGCCGCAGTTGAGGAGATAACCGGTCCGCCGAACGGTAGAAAGGGCAGTTCGACAGGCGCCGAACCCGTAGCTACGACAATGTGCCCGGCGCGGACTACTTGTGTACCGTCCGCGGTCTCGACGGCGACCGTCTTGCCGTCGCGAAAGCGAGCCCAACCCTCGAGCGTCCGGGCGCCGGCCTTTTGCAGCAGCCCAGCGACGCCGCTGTTGAGCCGGCCGACAATGCCGTTCTTCCAGGCAACGGTCTGCGCCAGATCGAGCGTCGGCGTGGCGAGGCCAATTCCCAAGGGGCTGTTTCCGGCCGCCATGCCGACCACTTTGGCAAATTCCTCCGCCGCATGGATCATAGCCTTCGAGGGAATGCAGCCGACGTTCAGGCAGGTGCCGCCAGGCTTGCCGGCCTCGACCAATAGCGTATCGAGGCCAAGCTGCGCGGCCCTAATCGCCGTCACGTATCCGCCCGGGCCAGCGCCGATGACGAGCAGTTTGCAGGACAGGTCCCCCATAGCTCAACGCTCCATGAAAATCTTCGCCGGGGTCTCCAGCAACCCCTTGATGCTCTGGATGAAAGTCGCCGCTTGCCAACCATCGATGATGCGGTGGTCGAAGCTCGACGAGAGGTTCATCATCTTGCGTGGGATAAACTGCGTGCCGTCCCAAACCGGGCGGATCTGCATCTTGTTGACGCCAATGATCGCAACCTCGGGGTGGTTGATGACCGGCGTCGAGACCAGTCCGCCCAAGGCGCCGAGCGATGTGATGGTAATGGTCGAGCCGGTCAGTTCCTCGCGGGTGGCGGATCCGTCCTTGGCGGCCTCGGAGAGGCGCGCGATCTCGGCGGCGCAGTCCCAGATATCGCGAGCTTCGGCGTGCCTGACCACGGGAACCATCAGCCCGGCGTTCGTCTGGACCGCGATGCCGACATGGACACCGCCGTGTTGCTGGATCGCCCCCGCCTCGTCGTCGTAGAGGGCATTCAGGGCAGGTTGCTCCTCGATGGCCTTCACCATCGCGCGCATCAGAAACGGCAGTATCGTGAGTCTGGAGGGCGCTCCGGCACGCTCGCTGTTGAGCGTGGCGCGTAATTCCTCTAGCGCGCCGACGTCGACCTCTTCGACATAGGTTATGTGCGCTATGCGCGACTTGGCGCTGGTCATTTTCTAGGCGATCGTGCGCCGCCTGCCGACCACCTTGATCGTCTCGATGACGGTATTTGCGATCAGATCGGAATCCGCCGCG